>NZ_JAMPQD010000022.1:0-151462 GCF_028482245.1 Providencia sp. PROV129 | reverse complement strand
CGCAGTCAACAACCCCACAATGTGAAATATGACGAGCATATGACAAGCATGTACGAATTTGATTTAATTTTACTATTACTCCAACAAATGTGCGTCTATCTGGTTATTGCTTGGGCCCTTAGCCGCACTCCGCTCGTCATTCCATTATTAAAGGTCACTATCCGCTTACCTCATAAGGTGATGTGTTACCTGATTTTCTCTGTGTTTTGTATTATTGGGACGTATTTCGGCCTGCATATCAATGACTCCATCGCTAACACTCGTGCTATTGGTGCGGTATTAGGCGGCTTACTTGGTGGCCCTGCTGTTGGATTTGCTGTCGGTTTTACAGGTGGGATCCACCGCTATTCATTAGGGGGAATGAGTGCATTTGCCTGTATGGTTTCGACGATTGTGGAAGGGCTAATTGGTGGGTTGGTGCATCGTTACTATATGAAACGCGGTGAAATTAATAAAATTTTTAACCCTGTTACCGCCAGTTGTGCCACGTTTGTTGCTGAAGTCCTTCAGATGCTCATTATCCTGTTATTGGCTCGCCCCTTCGATGAAGCGGTTGAACTGGTGAGAAGTATTGTCGCACCAATGCTGGTCGCGAATACCATTGGCGCTGCCATGTTTATTCGTATTCTGCTCGACAGACGTGCGATTGTGGAAAAATACACCACTGCCTTTTCTGCACAAGCCCTTAAAATCGCCTTAACCACTGAGGGTATTTTACGCAAAGGCTTCAATGCAGATAACAGTATGAAGGTCGCCAAAATTATTTATCAAGAACTCGAAATTGGCGCGGTTGCAATTACGGATCGAGAAAAAATACTCGCCTTTATTGGTATCGGTGCAGACCATCACCGACCTGGCACACCAATCTCATCCAATCAATCCAGACAAGCCATTGATAATAACGAAGTTGTTTATGCTGATGGCAATGAAACACCCTATAAGTGTTCTCTGTGCCCAACGTGTAAACTCGGCTCTGCTCTCGTCATCCCCTTACGGGGTGAAAATGACCGAGTCATTGGCACCATAAAGCTTTATGAGGCCAAAAATAGCTTATTTAGCTCAATTAACCGTACATTAGGCGAAGGTATTGCCAGCTTGTTTTCTGCACAAATCTTAGCGGGTCAATACGAACGCAATAAACAGTCACTACTGCAATCGGAAGTGAAACTACTCCATGCCCAAGTGAATCCTCACTTTTTGTTTAATGTACTCAATACGTTGCAGGCCGTGATCCGCAAAGACAGCCAACAAGCGGGGCAGTTGGTTCAATATATTTCGACCTTTTTCCGTAATAACCTCAAACGTCCAGAACAAAGCGCTACCTTGGGTGAGGAAATCGAACATATCAATGCCTATTTGCAGATAGAAAAAGCGCGTTTTCAAGATAGCTTGCAAATCCATATTGAAATTCCAGAAGAAGCTAAACACGTCGAACTGCCCGCATTTACCTTGCAACCCCTTGTTGAGAATGCAATTAAACACGGCACCTCACAGTTATTAGAGACAGGATATATTACAATACGCAGCTATATCGGCAGTGAACATGTATATATCGAAATAGAGGACAATGCGGGGTTATATAAACCAGCAAAACAAAGTGATGGCCTTGGGATGGGCTTGGTCGATAGACGCCTGCGCTTAAAATATGGCGAACAATATGGCATTAACGTAGAACATGAACCAGAAAAATTTACCCGAATGAAAATCCGTCTGCCGTACTTGGCGGCACCCTAATAATGATAATGTAACCCTATGAATGTATTAATTGTTGATGATGAACCCCTTGCGCGGGAAAACGTCCGTTGCTTACTCGAAGAACACGATGATATTGACATTATTGGTGAATGCGCGAACGCCATCGAGGCAATAGGCATCATTCATAAAAAAAAGCCTGATGTGGTCTTTCTTGATATCCAAATGCCGCGACTAACAGGCTTAGAAATGGTGCGCATGTTGGATCCCGAAGACCGCCCTTATATTGTATTTCTGACCGCCTTCAATGAATTTGCCATCCAAGCATTCGAAGAACATGCGTTTGATTACCTGTTAAAACCCCTTGAACCTGAACGACTCGAAAAAACCTTAAATCGCTTACGCCAAGGTAAGCAAAAGCAGAACCTTGAACTTCTGGGCAACAATGAACCGCTGAAATTTATCCCGTGTACAGGCCATAGTCGTATTTACTTAATGAAGCTTGATGAAGTTTTGTATGTCACATCGCGTATGAGCGGTGTTTATGTGATGAGCACACAAGGACAAGAAGGTTTTACTGAGCTGACACTACGCACATTAGAGATGCGTACCCCGCTGGTGCGCTGCCACCGACAATATTTGGTGAATATGACCCAACTGAATGAAATTTTGTTTGGTGATAGCGGGCAAGCCGAGTTGGTGCTCAGCTCTGGTGAACATATTCCTGTCAGCCGCCGCTACCTAAAGCCGCTAAAAGAGGCGCTGGGGTTAGTTTGAGTGACGCTTCAACTTCCTACGCACAAACTTGGTGTATAAATTAATAATAAATTTGTACATCTAACTGATTTTTTCTATAATCAGAAATATAAGTTCAAAAAATACACAATACGTTATTCTGGGTTGTGTGTTCACTATTTATAGGAACAAAATATGTCTAATACAATGTCGCAAAAAGCAGCACGTGAAGGCCTTGGTAACCCTGAGCTCTTTAAGGGCGGCGTTTTTGTAACAAAAAATGGGCAATCTGAGCTGTTTATCCAAACAAGTGAAGAACGTGAAATAGAGCTAAAAGAAAGGGAAAGAGAGCGCCAAGCAAATGCGCTGCTAAAATTGGTGATGGCAGCAAAAGATGATGTTAAAAATAAAAGAACCTTATCACCAGAAGAAGCGCTAGAAAAATTACGTGCAGCAAGAAAATAATGAAAGGAAATTGTGATGGAACAACCCTATACGGTCACCCTCGCAGAAACTGCATTATGGTCACTACAGGATGTAGAATCGTTTAAAATCAATTTTATGAGCAGTGTTCAAGCAGCCGCGTTTGTTGATGAGCTACTTTTATCATCCGTTAGAGCAATATCAGAAGATCCTAAGCGTTATCGCCCAAATCAAATGTTAGCCGATAATGGTCTACTAATTCGGGAGCGAATCGATATAACTAGCCAGTATCGTTGTTTATATGAATTTGATATGCAAACAAATCACGTTGTTATCCTACTTTTTATCAGCACAGCACAAGATTTAGAAAAAACGCTTTATCGCTACTACATACTTAGGTAAAAATGGCTAACAAAAAACCCGCATTTCCAAGAAGTGCGGGTTTTCATTTTATTAGGGAATAACTCCCCTAAAACCTAGCAATTACGCGTTATGACTGCTACTACGACGACGAGGTGCCGCATTCGGGCCATCTTGGCGTGGCGCAGAATTACCACGGTCACGGTTACCACCACCACGACGTTCACCACCACCACGGCGCTCACCGCCACGGTCATTACGACGACCTGCACCGAAACCACCTTCGCTACCACCTTCACGGCGTGGGCCACCACGACGCTCACCGCCACCGCGGCGTTCGAATGGCTGTGCATCACCGATCAGTTGCATTTGCGTTGGTTTATTCAAAATACGCGCACGGCTTAAGTGAGTTAGCACATCTGTTGGCATACCTTTTGGTAATTCAATTGTCGAGTGAGTTCCGTACAATTTGATATTACCGATATAACGGCTGCTGATATCCGCTTCGTTAGCAATCGCACCAACAATGTGACGAACTTCCACACCATCATCACGACCCACTTCGATACGGTACATTTCCATGTCACCAACATCACGACGCTCACGACGGCCACCACGTTCGCCACGCTCTGCACGGTCAAAACCATTGCCATTGCTATTACGGTCACGACGGTCACCACCACGGCGGTCATCACGGTCATTGAATTCACGACGTGGACGACGCGGTGCATCTGGTGGCAGGATCAGAGCACGTTCACCTTGAGCCATCTTCAATAACGCCGCAGCTAACGTTTCCATATCCACATCTTCTGATGGAGACATTTTCGCTAACAGTGAACGGTATTGGTCTAAATCACTGCTTTCTAATTGCTGTTGAATTTTCTCAGCGAATTTCGCCTGACGACGTTGGCTCAGCAGATCAGCATCTGGCAGCTCAACCTCAGGAATAGTCAGCTTCATGGTACGTTCAACGTTACGCAGCAGACGGCGCTCACGGTTCTCAACGAACAGTAATGCACGACCTGCACGACCTGCACGGCCAGTACGACCGATGCGGTGAACGTAAGACTCTGCATCCATTGGGATGTCGTAGTTAACCACTAAGCTAATACGCTCAACGTCCAGACCACGCGCTGCAACGTCAGTCGCGATCAAGATATCCAAACGGCCATCTTTTAAGCGTTCTAAAGTTTGTTCACGCAGTGCTTGGTTCATGTCACCGTTTAGTGCCGCACTGTTGTAGCCATTGCGTTCTAACGCTTCAGCGACTTCTAATGTTGCATTTTTGGTACGCACGAAAATAATCGCTGCGTCAAAGTCTTCTGCTTCTAAGAAACGTACTAACGCTTCATTTTTACGCATGCCGTACACAGTCCAATAGCTTTGAGCAATATCTGGACGAGTTGTAATGCTAGCCTGAATACGAATTTCTTTCGGGTCTTTCATAAAACGACGTGTAATACGACGAATTGGCTCAGGCATTGTTGCAGAGAACAGCGCAGTTTGGTGTTCTGCTGGAATTTGGCTCATGATGTTTTCAACATCTTCAATGAAGCCCATACGCAGCATTTCATCAGCTTCGTCTAAGACTAAGCCTTTTAATTTAGATAAATCTAACGTGCCACGTTTCAGGTGATCAAGCAGACGACCTGGTGTACCCACAACAATTTGTGGCCCTTGGCGCAATGCACGTAATTGCACGTCATAACGTTGACCACCATACAGGGCAACAACGTTCACGCGGTTCATATGTTTAGAGAAATCGCTCATTGCTTCAGCAACTTGTACAGCCAACTCACGAGTTGGTGCAAGCACTAAAATTTGCGGAGCTTTCAAGTCTGGGTCAATGTTTTGCAGTAATGGCAAGCTAAATGCAGCGGTTTTACCACTACCTGTTTGTGCCATACCTAATACATCGTTGCCATCCATTAACAATGGAATACATTGTTGCTGGATTGGAGAGGGTTTTTCGTATCCCAGGTCGTTCAGTGCTGTCAAAATAGATGCTGATAAACCTAACTCAGCAAAAGAAATATCGGTCTCAGTAGTCATGTAAAGGTGCCTCATACATAGTGGCAGCCAGTTTACATAACCATCGGAAAATCATTTCGGTCATTTTCATTTAAAATGTGAACTGGCTCAAATTGTGTTTATTAAACGAACAAATAGGCCTTCACCCCGAGGGATGATGACTTAAAAATTTTTCAATGAAATGTTCGTCAGCTATTGCTGGCCCGATTCTAAAAGGTCGTCTTGTTCTTGGCCTAACAGCGCCAATTCCAACAATGCATAGCGGTGTTCAACAAAGCTGTGAGCGTTGTTAGCTACCGTCAGTTTGAATAACGCAAGTGCGCTATCCTTATCCCCCAGACTTAGGTAATGTTTACCTAAATAGAAGTTAGTTTCACTGAGATGCTCAGCGAGCGAAGTGTTATCCGTAGATGTTTCTTTCAAACGCGCCATCAATGTATTTTCATTGATATTGCCAAGATAGAATTCTACGATATTCCAGCCCCATTGCCCTTTCTCCGCTTGGTTGTAGCGGGCAGCAAGATTATCTTGCGCCATACGCGGGTCTATGTCTTTCTCGACGAGATAAAGCCACAGAGTACGAAAAGGATCATTTGGATCTATCTGATAATACGCCAGCAGATCATCCTGCGCTAGTTTGTACCGTTCACCGTAATATAATGCGATGCCACGATTCATCCGCGCGAAATTGTAAGTTGGATCAAGCTCTAAAACAGAATCAAACGCTTCATAGGCAGCATCATAATTGCCTGCCTGCGTAAAATATATCCCTAAAAAATTAAAAACTTCAGGAATATCAGGACGTATGGCTAACGCAGTCGAAAAATCGTTACGTGCCAGCGCCCTTAAACCGAGACTATCATACAACACACCGCGCTCATATAAAAGCTGTGCGTACTCATCATCGGTTAAAGATCGGCTCGCAAGGATTTGTTCCATACGAGCCAATATCACTTCTTGCTGTAATGAAGGTTGAAGAGGAACGGCAAATACCTCGTTCTTTCGCCAATCTTTGCTACTACATCCAATAATAACAAAAAAGATAAGCGCCAAGAGCACACGCGGGAGCGTGCGATAATCTCTCACCCGAAGACAGATACTGTTCAGCATACTCCGTCCTTACATTACCACGCTTTACAAATTATGGTTTCAGCCAATTGGCCGATAGCACCCTACAATGTAGGGTGCTGTTTTTTAGGTCAGCTTACTCTGCTGAGTCCTGTGGCTGTGCACCTGACTCTTCAGTTGGTGCAACGGCTTCTTTCATGCTCAGGCGAATACGGCCTTGACGGTCGATTTCTAATACCTTAACAGGAACTTCTTGACCCATTTGCAGGTAATCAGTCACTTTCTCTACGCGTTTATCCGCGATTTGAGAAATATGTACCAAACCTTCTTTACCGCCACCGATTGCAACAAATGCACCGAAATCAACGATACGCGTCACTTTACCTGGGTAAATGCGACCAACTTCAACTTCAGCGGTGATGTCTTCAATACGACGAATTGCTTCTTTCGCTTTCAGGCCATCAGTTGCTGCAATCTTCACAGTACCATCATCTTCGATTTCAATCGTTGTGCCAGTTTCTTCCGTTAATGCACGGATCACTGAACCACCTTTACCGATGACATCTTTGATTTTGTCTGCATTAATTTTGATTGTATAAATGCGTGGTGCAAATTCAGAGATTTCTTCACGTGGACCATTAATCGCTTGTTCCATTGTACCAAGAATGTGCAGACGCGCACCTTTTGCTTGGTTCAGAGCAACTTGCATGATTTCACGTGTGATACCTTCGATTTTGATATCCATTTGCAGTGCACTGATACCTTCACGGCTACCTGCAACTTTAAAGTCCATATCACCTAGGTGGTCTTCGTCACCTAAGATGTCAGACAGAACAACGAAATCGTCACCTTCTTTCACCAGGCCCATTGCAATACCAGCAACAGCGGCTTTGATTGGTACACCTGCATCCATCAGTGCTAATGATGCACCACAAACAGACGCCATTGATGATGAACCATTAGATTCAGTAATTTCAGAAACAACACGGACTGTGTATGGGAAATCAGCGTGATCTGGCATCACCGCTAACACACCACGCTTCGCTAAACGACCATGACCGATTTCACGACGTTTAGGTGAACCTACCATGCCTGTTTCACCAACAGAGTATGGAGGGAAGTTGTAGTGGAACAAGAAGCGATCAGTGTATTCGCCCATTAATTGGTCGATAACTTGCGCATCACGTTCAGTACCCAGAGTTGCCGTTACCAGCGCCTGAGTTTCACCACGCGTAAACAGTGCGGAACCGTGAGTACGTGGTAAAACACCCGTACGAACGTCCAGTGCACGAACCATGTCTTTCTCGCGACCATCGATACGCGGCTCACCACGGATAACACGAGTACGAACAACTTGCTTTTCTAAGTTAGCTAAAATATCTGACACTTCAGATACATCAACGTTTTCGTCTTCCGCAACTAATACTGCAGTGACTTCTTCTTTGATTAAATCAACTTGTGCGTAACGTTCTTGTTTCTCAGTGATACGATAAGCATCACCCATGCGGCTTTCTGCTAATGCAGCCACGCGATCATGCAGGGCTTGGTTAACTGGCTCTGGCTGCCAATCCCATTTCTCTTTGCCCGCTTCTTTAACTAATTCATTGATGTTCTGAATAACAACTTGCTGTTGGTCATGGCCAAATACCACTGCACCTAACATTTGCTCTTCACTTAACAGCTCAGCTTCAGATTCAACCATCAATACTGCGTTGTCAGTACCTGCAACGACTAAATCTAAGCGGCTTTTTTTCAGTTCATCAGCCGTTGGGTTCAGAACATATTGGTCATCGATAAAACCAACACGCGCAGCACCGATTGGGCCATTGAATGGAACACCTGACAGTGCTAATACTGCAGATGCACCGATCATCGCAACGATATCTGGGTTAACTTGTGGATTAACAGACACAACGGTTGCAATAATTTGGATTTCGTTCAAGAAACCTTCTGGAAACAGAGGACGCAGTGGACGGTCAATCAAACGAGCGATTAACGTTTCACCTTCACCAGGACGACCTTCACGGCGGAAGAAACTCCCTGGGATACGGCCGGCAGCGTAAGTACGCTCTTGATAGTTAACCGTTAAAGGGAAGAAATCTTGGCCTTCTTTAACTTTTTTCTGTGCCACGGCAGTCACAAATACTGCGGTGTCATCCATGTTAACCATAACTGCGGCTGATGCTTGACGAGCAATCATGCCTGTTTCAATCGAGACGGTATGTTGACCGTACTGGAATTTACGAACAATAGGATTTAACACAATAATACCCTTTTTGTAAGGCTACCTGAGCATCTCGGGTAGCATTGGCTTATTCTTCCTACAGCCTCGCGACTAATGAGAAGATTGATATTCCAGTCATCAACGTTCTCATTAGCCGCGCGAATCGGATGTAGCGAAGAGGCATACTAAAACAGTTAATTACGACTTATAGCTTAACATTTAAGTTAAGTACAATTCGAGTATTACTTCAACTTTCAAAATAACTTTTAGAAGAAAAGGGGCCATTTGGCCCCTTTCCTCTGAAACTGACAAGATTAACGACGCAGACCCAGACGCTCGATCAGAGCTGTGTAGCGTGCGATATCTTTACCTTTCAAGTAAGCTTGTAAGCGACGACGCTGAGCAACCATACGCAGCAGACCACGACGGCTGTGGTGATCTTTTTTGTGCTCTGCAAAGTGGCTTTGCAGGTGGTTGATTTGTGCAGTCAGCAGAGCGATTTGAACTTCGCTTGAACCAGTGTCATTTTCACCGCGGCCGAACTCAGCAACGATTTTAGCTTTCGCTTCATTACTTAGAGACATAATAAACTCCAAAATGATTAATGTAAGTGATGAGAGCCAATCTCTAATTTAGCATCTCAAGATTAAGCGCCGCTATTCTACGCTGCTTAACGCCGCAAAGCAATAAGAGCCACTATGCGGATTGTTCATTTTCCACGACCAAACGCTTCGGTGCAAGGCGGCCATCTTCGCTGATAAGCGCAATACCAATAAACCGTTGCTCTTCACCACAGGTGACACGAATCATGCAACCAGCTTCAAGGCCTTGAACTGCAGCTCGCACAGGTTGCCCCTGCTTGAAATAAGCCGCTGTTTCCTCTGTAATATTCACCGCGGGAAAATGAACAACTGCGGTATCCATCGGTAGCAATAAGGCATCCAGCAAGGATTCAAATGACCCTTCTTCTGCATCCACTTTCGCTCTCAATGCCGCCAATTGTTCTAATGTTACCATGCGTTCGTAAGGGTAGTTCGCCACTTGTAATCGACGCAAATAAGTGACATGCGCACCACAACCTAACATCTCACCTAAATCATCAATGATAGTGCGAATATACGTGCCTTTCGAACAATGAACTTCAAGTTCTAACTCATTATTTTCTAAACGAATAAACAGTAATTCATAGACGGTAATTGGACGCGCTTCACGTTCGACAGTAATGCCTTTACGTGCATATTCATATAATGGACGACCTTGGTGTTTCAACGCCGAATACATTGAAGGAACTTGCAATGTATCACCACGGAAAAATTCTAAGGCATCATCCAGTTGCTGCTGTGTAAACTCTACGTTACGCTCACTGATAATTTCGCCGTGTGAATCCGACGTGTCAGTACGTTGCCCAAGACGAGCAATCACGCGATAACGCTTATCTGAATCGAGTAAAAATTGGGAAAATTTCGTCGCTTCACCAAGGCAAACAGGCAGCATACCTGTCGCAAGTGGGTCTAGTGCCCCCGTGTGTCCAGCCTTGTTAGCATTAAAAAAGCGCCGCACTTTTTGCAGCGCATCATTTGAAGAAATATCCGTGGGTTTATCCAGCAGCACTACGCCGTCAATATTACGGCCGCTACGACGACGCCCCATTATTTTTCCTCTTTATCACTAACATCCGCACGACGTTTTTCATCATCACGGATCACGTTTGACACTAAATTAGACATCCGCATGCCATCAACAAGGGAGTTGTCATATTCAAACGTTAATTCAGGAATAATACGTAAGCGCATTGCTTTCCCAATTAACGAACGAATAAAACCAGCGGCTTCATTTAATGCTTTAATGCCATCTGCCACCATTTCCTCTTCGCTTTTATCATTAGCGATATTGAAGAAAGTGACAAAGACTTTACCGTATGCAAGGTCGCGAGATAATTCGACACCTGAAACGGTCGCCATGCCAATACGTGGGTCTTTAATCTCACGTTGTAAAATGATCGCAATTTCTTTTTGCATCTCTTGCGCAACGCGCTGAGAACGACTGAATTCTTTTGCCATCGTTATGTCTCCTGACAATAAAGGGGGCAATCGCCCCCTTATTAACACTATTTTGTAGTCACGATACTTCGTGGGCTCTCACAAAATTAACCGTCGATAGAACGTTTAACTTCAATGACTTCGAAGACTTCGATCATATCGCCGACGCGGACGTCGTTGTAGTTCTTAACGCCGATACCACATTCCATACCGTTACGAACCTCACTGACATCATCTTTAAAGCGACGCAGAGATTCTAACTCACCTTCGTAGATAACCACGTTATCACGCAGGACACGGATTGGGTTGTTACGTTTAATGGTACCTTCTGTAACCATACAACCAGCAACTGCACCAAACTTCGGTGATTTAAACACATCACGAACTTCTGCAAGTCCAATGATTTGCTGTTTGTATTCAGGCGCCAGCATACCGCTCATCGCTTGTTTGATTTCATCAATCAGACTATAGATGACGGAGTAGTAACGTAAATCAACGCTTTCACTTTCGATGACGCGACGAGCCGATGCATCTGCACGAACGTTAAAGCCAAGGATAATTGCATTAGATGCCGCAGCCAGTGTTGCATCTGTTTCGGTGATACCACCAACGCCAGAACCGATGATTTTCACTTTAACTTCATCTGTTGACAGTTTCATCAGAGAGTCAGTGATCGCTTCACACGTACCTTGAACATCCGTTTTCAGTACGATGTTCAGTTCAGAAACTTTACCATCTTCCATGTTAGCAAACATGTTTTCCAGTTTAGATTTCTGCTGACGTGCTAATTTAACATCACGGAATTTACCTTGACGATACAGAGCAACTTCACGCGCTTTTTTCTCGTCACGAACAACAGTCGCTTCGTCACCAGCAGAAGGAACGCTAGACAGACCTAAAATCTCAACAGGCATTGATGGACCTGCAGATTGAACATCTTTACCGAGTTCGTTGCGCATTGCACGAATACGGCCATATTCAAATCCACAAAGTACGATGTCACCTTTATTCAGAGTCCCTTCTTGAACAAGGATTGTTGCCACTGGGCCACGACCTTTGTCTAAGTATGACTCAACAACCACACCGCTTGCCATGCCTGTATAAACCGCTTTCAGCTCTAAAACTTCTGCTTGCAGTAACAGCGCATCAAGTAAATCGTCAATACCAGTACCCACTTTCGCAGAGACACCGATAAATTGAGTGTCGCCGCCCCACTCTTCAGAAATAACACCGTACTGAGACAGTTCATTTCTTACGCGGTCAATATCAGCTTCTGGCTTATCAATTTTGTTCACAGCAACAACGATCGGCACACCCGCTGCTTTCGCGTGTTGGATAGCTTCGATAGTTTGTGGCATTACGCCATCGTCCGCTGCAACAACCAGAACAACGATATCTGTTGCCTGAGCACCACGAGCACGCATAGATGTAAACGCGGCGTGACCTGGGGTGTCTAGGAAGGTAATCATACCTTTGTCAGTTTGAACGTGGTAAGCACCAATGTGCTGAGTAATACCACCCGCTTCACCTGATGCCACTTTCGTTGAACGAATGTAGTCAAGTAAAGAGGTTTTACCGTGGTCAACGTGACCCATGATGGTCACAACGGGTGCACGTGGTTCTTGTGCCGCAGAGCCAGTGTCACGGTCATTCATTACCGATTCTTCTAACTCGTTCTCACGACGCAGAATAACTTTATGACCCATTTCTTCTGCCACTAATTGTGCAGTTTCTTGGTCAATAACTTGGTTGATGGTTGCCATTGCGCCCATCTTCATCATCGTTTTGATGACTTGAGAACCTTTAACCGCCATTTTGTTAGCCAATTCGCCAACAGTAATGGTTTCACCGATAATGACATCGCGGTTTACGGCAGCGGCTGGTTTAGTAAAGCTTTGCTGTAAAGAACTCCCTTTACGCTGTTTACCTTTCGTACGACCAGAACGACCTGCTGCACGCTCTTCTTCGCGATCAGCTTTCTCAGAAAGTTTGTTACCTTTTTTCTGACGAGGTGCTTTCGCTGTACGGTTACGTGAACGACGGCCTTCTTCTTTCTCATCACTTTCATCTTCTGCGGCACGAGCGTGCGTAGAGGTGGTTGTGTGATAATCACTGTCTTCTTCAGTTTTCGTTTCAGCCGTCCATTTTTCGCCGTTTTCTTCAGCCATTTTACGAGCTTCTTCAGCAACGCGGCGCGCTTCTGCTTCAACTTTACGCTGAGTTTCTTCTTCCGCTTTGCGTTTTAATTCCGCAGCTTCGGCTTCACGGCGTTGTTTGTCGGCATTGCTTTCTGGCGCTTTGCCTGCTTTTTGTTGATTTTCGCTTGGTTTCACTTTTTCTCTTTCCGCTACTTCGCGCGTCGCTTTATCTGCTGCTTCACGTTTTGCTTTCTCTTGGGCGTCACGTTTTGCCAATTCATCCGCTTCGCGTTTTGCAGTCTCTTCTGCTAAACGTTTAGCTTGTGCTTCACGTTGTGCCAGTTCTTCAGCTTCGCGCTGTGCCTGCTCTTCCGCTTCACGCTGCGCCTGTTCTTCCGCTTTAGCTTCTTCAGCATCACGGTTCACATAAGTGCGTTTTTTGCGGACTTCAACATTTACCGATTTGCTTTTGCCACCGGTGACGGGGACGCTCAGCGTACTACGAGTTTTACGCTGTAGTGTCAATTTGCTTGGCTGACCCGCTGCTCCGCCTTGTTCACGGTTTAAGTGGTTCAGTAAAGCTTCTTTTTCAGACTGACTAACAGAGTCATTCTCACTTTTTGTGATCCCTGCTTCAGCAAATTGCTGTACCAGGCGATCAGCAGTAGTTTGAATTTCCGTTGCCAATGATTTTACAGTTTCTGTCATGCCGTTCCTTCCTGCTACAGTGTTTACGCATCGTTACCGAACCAGCAAATATTACGTGCGGCCATAATGAGCGTACCTGCTTTCTCATTATCCAGACCTTCAATATCAATCAGGTCGTCGATGCCCTGCTCAGCAAGATCTTCCAGTGTACAGATACCACGAGTTGCCAAATTATAGGCCAGAGTACGATCCATACCTTCAAGATTCAACAATTCTTCTGCTGGCTGATTATCACCAAGACTCTCTTTTTGAGCCAATTCAATGGTGGTGAGGGCCGCTTTCGCTCTTTCACGTAGAACTTCAACGGTATCTTCATCAAGACCGTCAATTTCCAGAAGTTCATTAATAGGCACGTAAGCCAGTTCTTCTAACGTCGAGAAGCCTTCTTCAACAAGTGCAGTGGCGAACTCTTCATCAATATCAAGATGCTTGGTGAATGTGTCAATAGAAGCGTGTGCTTCTGCCTGATGTTTTGCTTGCAGCTCTTCTGCGGTCATGACGTTGAGTTCCCATTTGTCATCACCACGGTGTTTCTTCAGTAACTGAGCCGCTAAACGCACGTTTTGTCCGTTACGTCCAATTGCTTGGGCTAAGTTGCTGCTTTCTACGGCAACATCCATCGTACATTTGTCTTCATCGACTACGATAGATGCAACATCAGCCGGAGCCATTGCATTAATAACGAATTGAGCTGGGTTATCGTCCCATAACACAATATCAATTCTCTCGCCGCCTAATTCACTTGAAACGGCTTGAACTCGCGCACCACGCATACCAACACAAGCACCCACTGGGTCAATACGCTTATCGTTGGTTTTTACTGCGATTTTGGCACGAGAACCTGGATCACGCGCGGCAGCTTTAATTTCAATAATTTCTTCGCCAATTTCTGGCACTTCAATACGGAATAATTCAACCAGCATTTCAGGGCGAGAACGCGTAACGAAAAGTTGTGCGCCACGAGCTTCAGGACGTACATCATACAGGACTCCGCGGATGCGGTCACCTGGACGGAAGTTTTCACGTGGCAACATATCTTCACGCAAAATAACCGCTTCAGCATTGTTACCTAAGTCTAATGTGATGTTTTCACGGTTAACTTTCTTCACTTGAGCGGTGATGATTTCACCTTGATGCTCACGGAACTGGTCAACAACCATCGCACGTTCTGCTTCACGTACTTTCTGTACGATAACTTGTTTTGCTGTTTGCGTCGTAATACGGTCGAACACAACAGATTCAATTTGATCTTCAACATAACCGCCTAATTGCAGTTCTGGATCTTCAAATTGTGCTGCCTCTAACGTGATTTCACGCGTTGGCATTGTCACTTCATCAACAATTAACCAACGACGGAAAGTGTCGAAATCACCTGATTTACGGTCAATTTCAACACGGACATCGATTTCTTGCTCGTATTTCTTTTTGGTCGCCGTCGCTAATGCAGTTTCCAGAGCCTCGAAGATTTTTTCACGAGGGAGGGATTTTTCGTTAGAAACCGCTTCTACAACAGCCAGAATTTCTTTATTCATCCTAGTTGCCTCATTGAACTTTATTAAAAGTGGGGTACCAAGTTAGCTTTCTGGATGTTGCCGAGGGCGAACACCTCATCCTTACCATCTACAGTAACCGTAATCATTTCACCGTCTACGGATTTGATAATACCTTGCCATCTACGGCGGTTCTGCATCGCTATACGTAAAACCAGAGCAACCTCTTCACCGATAAAACGCTCATAGTGAGCAACGGTGAATAATGGGCGTTCAAGCCCTGGTGACGATATTTCCAGGTTATAAATCACGGAAATTGGGTCTTCGACGTCCAATACCGCACTCACCTGATGGCTGACATCAGCACAATCATCAACAGTGATGCCTTCTTCACTATCGATGAAGACACGCAGTGTCGATGTGCGACCACGGACAAACTCTAAGCCAACAAATTCAAAGCCTAGTGCCTCCACCGGTGCTGAAATCATCTCTGTTAATTTCTGTTCTAATGTGGACAAGCCCACCCCCAGACATAAAAAAAGGGCATATAGCCCAGTTAATTCGATTGTCAAATAACAAAAAACCCCGAAATTCGGGGCTTTTGTAACTGGACCCTGTAGTGCACGGGTTCACCATGTTCTTATTATACCTTTAAAGTCTAGAGAAATCGATGAGAAATTTGAGCGCTAGGTTTGATAATAAACCTTATTACTGCATGATGACTACATCGGATAACTGTTATTGACTATGATACTAACAAGGTATGTTAAATAAGAAATGGTTGCGGGAGCTGGATTTGAACCAACGACCTTCGGGTTATGAGCCCGACGAGCTACCAAGCTGCTCCATCCCGCGTTCGAAAACGTGACATATTCTACACAGATAACCTGTAAATCACAAGCTATCTAAAATAATGGTGCCGAGGACGGGACTTGAACCCGTACGCCCGTTTTGTAGGCACTACCACCTCAAGGTAGCGTGTATACCAATTTCACCACCTCGGCACTGAGGCGAGGTTACCAATGGGACATCAATAACCTCAAATTTTTAACTTCTTACTCATTTCTGAGTTTACTGCTTAATGATGGCATAATTGCCTTCATTCGGAATCTTTAACACTTAACGAGGAATGTCGCTCGTTGGTGTAGCTGGTGCTGCCGGAACGTCTGTTGGTTGCTCGACTTTTGTAGGTTCACTAATGTTTTCCCACTTACTACCACTACCAGTTCCATACTTATTCGCAGTCATGTTGCCAAGTATTAAACTGACGATGAAAAACACAGCAGCCAAGATTCCAGTCATACGGGTCATGAAGTTACCTGAACCCGATGAACCAAACAGTGTTGCAGAAGCGCCCGCACCGAATGATGCACCCATGTCAGCACCTTTACCTTGCTGTAACATAATCAGACTAATTAGGCTGATAGCTGCTATCAAGAGGATAATTAAAAGAGCTACGTACATTTGAGTTACCTATTCAGTTGCGGTGCATAGCCTTTGCTATGACCTCTATTACTGCACACCTACTCATTCACTGCGATAAAGGAAAGCCCTTACAGGATTGAGCAGGTGCGAATACTAACCAAAGCTGAGCCGACAAGCAAGTCTATTTTGAGCTCATTTGCTTATTTGCAGAAAAAAACAACAAATCAGTGAAATATTGCTCAACCTAACTTAACCGCAATTAACCTGCCGCTTTTACCGCATCAGCAATACGATTTGCCATCGCAGTGACATCAGCTTCATTTTCGCCTTCAACCATGACGCGAATTAACGGTTCAGTTCCTGATTTTCTCAGCAATACACGGCCTTTGCCTGCCAATTGTTTTTCAACTTCTTCATTAGCAGCAACCACGGCATCACTTTGTAAAGGATCGTGCTTACCTTTAAAGCGTACGTTGACTAACACCTGTGGCAATAATTTCATACCACTGCACAAGTCGTGAAGGCTCATATGATTGCGAACCATGGCGCTCAGCACCTGTAAACCCGCAACGATCCCGTCACCTGTAGTCGTTTTATCCAGCAAAATCACGTGGCCTGAGTTTTCAGCCCCCATGCGCCAGCCTTTTTCCTGTAGTTTTTCGAGTACATAGCGGTCACCCACTTTTGCACGTTCAAATGGAATGCCAAGCTGTTTCAGGGCGATTTCTAACCCCATATTACTCATCAATGTACCAACAACACCGCCTTTTAATTGACCTTGGCGTAGTGCTTCACGAGCAACAATAAAGAGGATCTGGTCGCCATCAACTTTTTCGCCGAGGTGGTCAACCATAATAATACGGTCACCATCACCATCAAACGCTAAGCCAACATGGGCTTTTTCTTCTAACACTTTTTGTTGCAACTGGCGAACATCTGTTGCACCACATTCTTCGTTGATATTGATACCGTTTGGATCGCAACCAATCGTGATAACTTCAGCACCTAATTCGCGAAATACGTTTGGTGCAATATGGTAAGTCGCCCCATTTGCGCAGTCGATGACAATTTTTAAGCTAGAGAGACTTTGTTCGTTCGGGAACGTCCCTTTACAGAATTCGATGTAACGCCCCGCCGCATCCACGATACGGTTTGCACGGCCTAATTCGGCAGATTCAACACAAGTAATCGGTTTTTCCATTTCGGCTTCAATAGCTTCCTCTACTTCATCAGGAAGTTTTGTCCCATCAATAGAGAAAAATTTAATGCCATTATCATAATAAGGATTATGAGAAGCCGAAATAACAATCCCCGCTTCAGCGCGGAAAGTACGAGTCAAATAAGCAACAGCAGGGGTTGGCATTGGACCCGTAAAAGAGGCCGATAAACCCGCGGCAGCTAAACCTGCTTCTAAGGAAGACTCCAACATATAGCCAGAGATACGCGTATCTTTACCGATGATAATCTTACGTGAACCGTGACGAGCTAGCACTTTTCCTGCAGCCCAACCTAATTTTAAAACAAAATCAGGGGTAATTGGGCTGTCACCCACTTTGCCACGAATACCATCAGTACCAAAATATTTACGAGAGCTCATACGCTTATTTTTCCTTTTCTGACAGAGTCATCTGTACCACTTGCATCGCTTGTACGGTTTCTTTCACATCATGGACACGAATGATATGTGCCCCTTGCATTGCTGCAATCACTGCACAAGAGAGGCTGCCCGCGAGGCGTTCTTGCGGTGGAACATTCAATAATTGTCCAATCATAGATTTACGTGACATCCCTGCCAATAGCGGTAGTCCGAAATTATGAAATTGTTCTAAGTTTGCCAATAATTGGTAATTATGCGACAAGTTCTTCCCAAATCCAAAGCCTGGATCAAGGATTATTTGCTGCCGCTCAATTCCCGCGGCCATACAGCGGGCAATTTCGCCTTCAAGATAGGTTTGTACTTCGTGTACCACATTTTCATAATTAGGTGCTTCTTGCATCGTTCTTGGCTGACCTTGCATATGCATAATACACACGGGCAACCCCGTTTGCGCCGCCACGCGTAATGCGTCTGGTTCATGAAGTGAACGAATATCATTAATGATATGCATACCTGCTTTTGCTGCTTCAGCCATGACTTGCGCTTTCGAAGTATCAACAGAAATCCATACATCAAACTGCTTAGCAATGGCTTCCACAACAGGAACAACACGGTCTAATTCTTCATTCACTGATACCTCAGCGGCACCAGGGCGTGTTGATTCGCCACCGATATCGATAATCGTTGCACCTTCTTGTACCATTTTAGCAACATGATCTAGCGCATCATGATAAAGATTATGGGTGCCACCATCTGAAAATGAATCAGGAGTAACATTCAAAATCCCCATCACTTGCACAGTAGATAAGTCAAGGAGGCGGCCTCTGGCTTTGATATGCATATTTATTTTTCCTTAACGAAAAAAACCCCAGCGAACTGGGGCTTTATGATTTATTTTAACGACAGCTTATTGTGGCTTGTTATCGTTATTATCTGATGGGTTTGATTCACCAGAATTATTACTTGGCTCTTCAGCACTGTTCTGTGGTTCTTCAGATTGAGGTTTTTCAGCTGTTTTCTCAACATTTGATGGACCTTTACCAAATGTTCCCGTCACATTGCTGACTTTTTTGTCCTCATCCCAACCCGCAGGTTCACGTACTGGACGACGATTCATTAAATCATCAATCATTGGCATATCGATAGTTTCATATTTCAGTAATGCATCTTTCGTTGCATGCAGAATATCAATATTGTCTTCCAATGTTTTGTATGCCAATTGGTAACAGTGATCTAAGATTTTCTTGATTTCTTCATCGACAATACGCGCTGTTTCATCAGAAATTCCTGAACCATTACCAGAAGAACGACCTAAGAATGCAGGACCTTCTTCTTTCGAGTATTGCATTGGGCCTAAACGGTCTGAGAAGCCCCACTGCGTGACCATGTTACGTGCTGTATTGGTGGCAAACTGAATATCGGAAGAAGCACCTGTGGTGACTTTTTCACGACCGTAAATCAGTTCTTCAGCAATACGACCTGCATAAGCTGTTGCAATCATACCTTCGAGTTTCAAGCGGCTACGGCTCACTTCATCACCTTCTGGTAAGAAGAATGCCACACCTAACGCTTGACCACGAGGAACGATAGTTACTTTATGAACAGGGTCATGTTCTGGCATCAAATGACCGATAATCATATGGCCACCTTCGTGGTAAGCCGTTGATTCTTTTTGCTCTTCGGTCATCATCAGAGAACGACGCTCTGCACCCATCCAAATTTTGTCACGCGCTTTTTCAAATTCAACCATGGAAACGACACGCATATTTGCACGAGCCGCAAACAGAGCTGCTTCGTTAACCAAGTTTGCTAATTCAGCACCAGAGAAACCTGGTGTTGCACGCGCAAGAATGAATGTGTCTACGCTTGGGTCGATAGGCACACGACGCATATGCACTTTCAGAATTTGTTCACGGCCACGTACGTCTGGTAAACCAACCACAACTTGACGGTCAAAACGACCTGGACGTAATAACGCTGGGTCAAGAACGTCTGCACGGTTAGTTGCCGCGATAACAATAATCCCTTCGTTGCCTTCGAAGCCGTCCATCTCAACCAGCATCTGGTTCAGGGTTTGTTCACGCTCATCGTGACCACCACCTAAACCAGCACCACGTTGACGACCCACGGCATCGATTTCATCAATAAAGATGATACAAGGCGCTGCTTTTTTCGCTTGTTCGAACATATCACGAACACGAGAAGCACCCACACCCACGAACATTTCGACGAAATCGGACCCCGAAATAGTGAAGAATGGCACTTTTGCTTCGCCTGCGATAGCTTTCGCAAGTAAGGTTTTACCTGTACCTGGAGGGCCTACCATCAGGACGCCTTTAGGAATTTTACCACCCAGTTTTTGGAAGCGAGCGGGTTCACGCAGGAACTCGACTATCTCACCCACTTCTTCTTTGGCTTCGTCACACCCAGCAACGTCTGCAAATGTTGTTTTGATCTGATCTTCTGTCAGCATGCGGGCTTTACTTTTGCCGAATGACATTGCCCCTTTGCCGCCGCCACCTTGCATTTGGCGCATAAAGAAAATCCAGACACCAATCAACAGAAGCATTGGGAACCAGGAAATGAAAATAGATGTCAGTAAGCTAGGTTCTTCTGGTGGTTCACCAACGACAGTCACATGCTTATTCAGCATGGTGTCTAACAGCTTCTCGTCCTGCATAGGAAGATAAGTTGTATAGCGGCTATTATCAGCCTTTCTGACGTTCAATTCACGACCTGTGATACGAACTTCACGTACCTGATCCTGGGCTAACTCATTGATAAACGTAGAATAATCAACTCTGCGACTATTCGAATCGCTTGGGCCAAAACTCTGGAACAAGGACATCAGAACAACTGCGATGACTAACCAGAGAATCAGGTTTTTCGCCATGTCACTCAAGGGATTAACCTCATATTACAACTGTGTTAACAAATAACGCTCAGGGTACTATAGTTTTAGTCCTGTCGCTACAATGTATACTTCACGCGATCGAGCCCGCGAAGATTCAGGTTTACGAACTTTTACTTTCGTAAACAGGGAACGGATATCCCTAAGGTAGTCATCAAAGCCTTCTCCCTGAAACACTTTGACAATGAAACTTCCTCCAGGTGCCAATACTGCACGGCACATATCCAATGCTAATTCAACTAGATACATAGAGCGAGGAATATCAACAGCCGGTGTCCCACTCATATTTGGCGCCATGTCAGACATGACCACCTGTACTTTTTTGTCGCCAACTCGTTCGAGCAAAGCGGCGAGCACTGCTTCGTCACGAAAATCCCCTTGAAGGAAATCCACGCCAACGATTGGGTCCATCGGTAATAAGTCACATGCAATCACTCGACCATTATGACCTATTTGACTAACAACGTATTGTGACCAACCCCCTGGGGCGGCACCTAAATCAACAACGGTCATACCTGGTTTAAAAATTTTATCACCTTGCTGGATTTCCTCCAGTTTAAACCATGCACGTGAGCGTAACCCTTTCTTTTGTGCTTGCTGAACATATTTATCACTAAAATGCTCTTGCAACCAGCGACTTGAGCTTGCCGAACGTTTTTTATTGGCCATTGTGCTTTCCAACTATACTAAAAGATCTACAACGATATTGCTGCTTCTTTACCATCGAACAGATATAATTGATGGTGATAGATATCAGATGGCGGTAGAATAAGCCATTTTCAATACTAACCAAGCAAAAAATCGATGAATCTTAATAAAAAACAAATTCAGCACCTTAAAAGTCTCGCTCACCACTTAAACCCTGTTGTTATGATTGGCAACAACGGATTAACCGAAGGTGTCTTGGCTGAGATTGAAATCTCACTAGCACATCATGAGCTTATCAAAGTCAAAATCGCAGGCGAAGATCGTGATACTAAAAATTTGATCGCTGATGCGATTGTTCGCGAAACTGGTGCAGTAAATGTACAAATTATCGGTAAAATTCTTGTTATCTATCGCCCGTCGGCAGATCGCAAAATCATTTTACCTAAATAATAACCCATCATTTATATAAAAATGCCATTGAAAGCACGTTTTATATGAAGAAAAAGGCCGCCTGCGGCCTTTTTCGTTAAATCAGGGAAATAATATAGCTAATTCAGGGAAATAGGAATCAGATATACTCAACTTTAAGAATTTCGAACTCAACGTCTCCGCCTGGGGTTTTGATTGAGACCACGTCATCGACCTCTTTCCCAACCAAACCACGCGCTATTGGTGAGTTAACAGAAATTAAATTCACTTTGATATCCGCTTCGTCATCACCCACAATACGATACGTCAGCTCTTCATCAGTATCAACATTCAATACAGTTACTGTTGCACCGAAAATTACACGGCCATTGTTGACCATTTTGGTCACATCAATGACTTGTGCGTGTGAAAGTTTCCCTTCGATTTCTTGAATACGGCCTTCACAAAAGCCTTGCTGCTCACGAGCTGCATGATATTCCGCATTTTCTTTTAAATCACCATGTTCACGCGCTTCAGCGATTGACGCAATGATTTCTGGACGGCGGACCGATTTCAGGAACTCAAGTTCCTCTCTTAGTTTGTCCGCACCAAATACCGTCATCGGGATCTGTTTCATTAATAAATACCTCGGTTTCAATCCTATCTAAAAACAAGTATCTTCCTGATTTTGTAACAACAGTACACCGAGCACCTCTGAATACCAGGGGGGCTCCAAGTAAATAACTCAATCAGACTCATGTACTCATTTATCTTATCATAATGTACGTTATTTTAACTGAGACTTAATAACGGGTCATCGTTTACTTTATAAGGCATTACACTTTAGTATGTGCAGTATGTCCACTTTAATGCGTGAAATCTATGTCATTACTTAACTTAACCAGAAAATGGATACTCACTTTCGGGATTACCTTAGCCAGTAGTCAAGTTCTTGCTATCCCCATTGATGAGTACAAGCAACACCTGCCAGACGGCACTAACCTCGCTCTGGTTGCGCAGAAAGTGGGAAGTAACACCCCATTAATTGATTATAACGCACAACAAATGGCGCTCCCTGCAAGTACACAAAAAGTGGTTACTGCACTCGCCGCCTTATTGCAATTAGGGCCTGATTACCGTTTTGTCACCAATTTCGAAACCAGCGCCAAATTGAATAATAATACATTGTCGGGGGATTTAGTCATTCGCTTTAGTGGCGACCCAACACTGACCCGCCAACAAATTCGCAATATGGCGAATGCATTGAAACAAATTGGGATCCATAAAGTTGACGGGGACTTAATTGTCGATATTTCTGCATTCGCTAGCCACGATAAAGCACCTGGCTGGGTGTGGAATGATATGACTCAGTGTTTTAGTGCTCCTCCAGCAGCCGCAATTATTGACCGAAACTGTTTTTCTGTTTCCCTTTACCCTGCTGAGCGTGCTGGCGATATGGCGTTTATCAAAACTGCCAATTTTTACCCTGTGAATATGTTTAGTGAGGTCAAAACGCTCGCTAAAGGCTCACCTGAGGCGCGCTACTGTGAGTTGGACGTCGTACCTGGGGAGTTAAACCGCTACACACTAACAGGCTGCCTGACTCAACGTAGTGAACCACTTCCCCTTGCTTTTGCCGTACAAAATGGGGCTAGCTATTCAGGGGCAATTGTTAAAAATGAATTAAAAACTGCGGGTATTGAACTGACTGGTAATGTGAAAAAACGCACGCAGCCAACCACACAGTCACAAGTGTTGGTTAAAACGGAATCTAAGCCTCTTCATGATTTACTCAAGGTGATGCTTAAAAAATCTGACAATATGATCGCCGATACGGTTTTTCGGACGATTGGTCGCGAATATTATGGCGTTCCAGGTACATGGCGATCAGGATCCGATGCTGTTAGACAAGTGTTAAAACAAAAGGCAGGGATCGACCTTGGTAATACAGTGATGGTGGATGGATCTGGGCTTTCGCGCCATAACTTGATCACGCCAGCAACGATGATGGAGATCCTTCAGTTTATAGCCAAAAATGATCAACAACTTGATTTCATTTCCATGCTCCCTCTCGCTGGACATGATGGCACATTACGCTACCGTGGAGGCTTCGATGAAGCAGGCGTAAATGGAAAAGTTTCAGCGAAAACAGGCGCATTACAAGGGGTGTATAACCTCGCAGGCTTTATTACCACCGCGAGCGGGCAACGCGTTGCATTTGTGCAGTTTATCTCTGCTTATGCAGTTCCACAAAGCCAGCAACGTAGCCGCCGAGTACCATTAGTTCGTTTCGAGAGCCGGTTATATAAAGACCTGTATAAAAACAACTAATTGCTAAGTTTCATTCATTAAAAAAGGCGCTTTTGCGCCTTTTTGTATTTCTAAGATAAATTATTTTTGGTAAATGATTTCGACACCTTCATCGTCATCTTCATCCCAATCATCATCCCAGTCATCGTCAACGTCTTCAGCACCTGAAAGTTGCTCTTTGTGGTAATCATCCCACATAAACTCGACTTTCTCTGGCTGTTGGACATCTTCAGTCGTTGCCATATCACGAGGTTGAGTATTCATAAATTCCATGATATCCCAGCACAGTGCTTTCACACCTTCATGGTTAACCGCTGAAATCATGTAGAATTTATCTTCCCAGCCCATTGCTTTGGCAATTTCGGCTGCACGTATTGCAGATTCTTCTTCGCCTAAGATATCAATCTTATTGAAGACTAACCAACGTGGTTTCGCTGCCAATTTTTCACTGTATTTTTCTAATTCGCTGATGATGATCTGCGCATTTTCAACAGGATCTGACTCATCGATCGGGCAAATATCGATCAGGTGCAGCAAGACGCGGCAACGTTCTAAATGTTTTAGGAATTGTATCCCAAGCCCTGCACCTTCCGCAGCGCCTTCGATCAACCCAGGAATATCCGCCACAACGAAGCTTTGTTCGTTGTCCATACGCACCACGCCTAGGCTTGGTACTAATGTGGTAAACGGATAATCTGCCACTTTTGGTTTTGCCGCGGAGACAGAACGAATGAATGTGGACTTCCCTGCATTAGGCATTCCCAACATCCCAACATCTGCTAACAGCATCAATTCTAACAGTATTTCGCGAGTCTCACCTTTCGTACCCATAGTACGTTGGCGTGGAGCACGGTTTACTGATGATTTAAAGCGAGTATTCCCAAGGCCATGGAAACCGCCCTTAGCGACCATGTGGCGCTGTTCATGGCGCGTCATATCACAAAGTACTTCATTAGTGCCAAGATCGCGTACACGCGTACCGACGGGCACCTTCACTGTGATATCTTGACCACGTTTACCTGTACATTCACGGCTTTGGCCATTTTGACCACGTTCTGCACGGAATGATTTTTCAAAACGGTAATCGATTAACGTGTTGAGGTTTTCGTCTGCTTGTAAGTAAACATCCCCACCATCGCCACCGTCACCACCGTCTGGCCCCCCTTTCGGGATATATTTTTCACGGCGGAAGCTGACACAACCATTGCCACCATCTCCTGCCACGACCAATATTTTGGCTTCATCTACAAATTTCATATTTCTCTCTCCGCTTCTGAGCCGCATAACGCTGGATGGCTGTTCTACTCAGAGATGGTGTATCTTTAATATGTGTGTAGTTCATTAAAGATCAAATATCTGAATATAAAAAGCCCCGCAAAAAGTTTTGCAGGGCTTTAAGTCTGAATTAAAGATCAGAAAACTTATTCAGCTTCGATGCTGATAAATTTACGATTGTTAGGACCTTTAACTTCAAATTTCACTTTACCATCCGCTAATGCGAACAGAGTGTGGTCACGGCCACAACCTACGTTGTTACCTGCGTGGAACTTAGTACCACGTTGACGAACGATGATGCTACCTGCTAATACAGCTTCACCACCAAAACGCTTAACACCTAAACGTTTTGCTTCTGAGTCACGACCGTTACGAGTCGAACCACCAGCCTTTTTGTGTGCCATTAATCTGCTCTCCTAAATCTTAAGCGATGACAGTGATCTTAACATCAGTGAACCACTGACGATGACCCTGTTGTTTACGGCTATGTTTACGACGACGGAATTTGACGATTTTAACTTTCTCGCCACGACCGTGTGCAACCACTTCCGCTTTCACTTTAACGCCTTCAACGACAGGAGCGCCGATTTGGATCTCATCGCCATTAGCAACCATTAAAACTTGATCAAATTCAACAGTTTCACCTGTTGCGATGTCCAGCTTTTCTAGGCGGACAGTTTGACCTTCGCTAACTCGGTGTTGTTTACCACCACTTTGGAAAACCGCGTACATATTAACTCCGCTTTCCGCGTACTCGCTAAATATTTCAATTCCAGAGCACGCTATAAAATATTCACAATAGGGCGCGAATTCTACGCAAAAAAGCATCAGAACACAAGCCAATAATGCGGTTAGATGACAAAAAATACGACTTTTTTCTCAACAACCTCTTTTTAGTACTGATTTGGTACTAATTACTCAAATTGTTACTTATTTAAACATTTTTTGCATCACACCTGATAATCTTATTATTAATAATGTTATGCTAATGGTATAAGTGTTCTATTCGGTCTCCCACTTTGTTATTCAGGGAATGAACCAAAAACTAATAATATGAATAAATTACGATGAATTTAGAATCTATTATTGAACTAACAACTGAGGATATGTCAGCAGTAAACAAAGCCATCCTCAGTCAATTGAATTCAGATGTTGCACTAATTAACCAGCTTGGTTATTACATTGTCAGTGGTGGAGGCAAAAGGATCCGCCCAATGATCGCGATACTGGCAGGAAGATCCTTAGGCTACGCGGGGCATAAACATACCCAAGTCGCGGCATTGATCGAGTTCATCCATACCGCAACATTATTGCATGATGATGTTGTTGATGAATCGGACATGCGTCGTGGAAAACAAACCGCAAATGCCGTGTTTGGTAACGCTGCAAGTGTATTGGTGGGTGACTTTATTTATACTCGATCCTTCCAAATGATGACGGATCTTGATTCGATGCGAGTCCTTAAACTCATGTCCGAAGCCACTAACGTGATTGCAGAAGGTGAAGTTTTACAACTCATGAACTGCAATGATCCTAATATTACTGAAGAAAACTATATGCAGGTGATCTACAGCAAAACAGCACGTTTGTTTGAAGCAGCGGCTCATGCATCTGCTATTTTAGCGAATGCAACACCTGAGCAAGAAAAGGCATTACAAGATTATGGTCGTTATATCGGCACAGCCTTCCAGCTGATCGATGATTTACTGGATTACGATGCTAATAACGCCCAGTTAGGCAAAAATACAGGTGATGACCTTGATGAAGGTAAGCCCACGCTTCCTCTTCTTCACGCCATGCAAAATGGGAATGAAGAAGAATCAGCATTGATTCGCCAAGCAATAGAGCAAGGTAACGGCCGCCATTTGTTAGAGACCGTTTTAGCAACGATGAAGCGCTGTGGCTCACTTGAGTACACTTATATTCGTGCACAAGAAGAAGTACAAAAAGCGATTAATGCGCTAAATGTCATTGATGATTCTATTTATAAAGAAGCTTTAATTGGACTTGCTCACATCGCCATCCAACGTCATTCCTAAAACTCGCTATAGGCTGTTTAAGAAAAGGGGAAAATTATTTTTCCCCTTTTTCGTCTTCAGCTATCTGTGCAAGTAGTGAAGATAGACCATAACGCAAAATGTATTTTACGATTTTATTACGTTCAGTCTCTGTCAGTTGATAATAAGCTTCTGACCAGATCTGTAATGCATCTGTTCTTTGGCTTTGATAAGGCTCTGACGGCTCGCATAAGCTTAATTGGCCTTGGATCTCTCCTGGTAGGCTTTCAATATAATATTCAACAGCTTTACCTTGGACACCTCGCTTTCGCCGATGTTTCCAGCCCTCTCTTCTTGCCATCAGGTTAACACCCTGTGGCGAGGTTGGCAGTCCTTCTAGCCCTGCGAGCTCTTTCGCAGTGAACCACAATTTTTTCATATCTTCACTTTCACGCTTATATTATGAAACCTGCTATTGCAGCTTTACCGAATCGTCATCTGTTAAAAAAGATTTAGACTGAATATAATATTATTTTTATATAATTAATTATTCACAACTTAAGTATTTGTAAACGACTTTTTATTAATTAAATCAATTAGTGCTAAAGCCCCTTCCCGTATAATGAATGCCAAGATCACCTCACGCTCATCATTAGAGAGTTGGTTATAAGCTTCTTGCCAAATAAACGAATTGTCATTTCGTTTTACCTGATAGCTTGGCAAAGCTTCGCTAACAAATTGACCGTCAAAAATATCTATCGATATCGAACTAATGTGGTATTCCAACGCTTTTCCTTGGATACCTTTCCTTTTGCGGCAAGTCCAATTTTCACGCCTAGCCATGGCATTAATACCCTGAGTCGTCATTGGAAGCCCTTGCAACCCAACTAACTCTTTTGCTGTTAGCCATTCCTTGTACATACTGACCCTCCTAGTCCTGATGACAACGCACTTTCAGTTGCTGAAAACTATCTATACTTTCTTAAAAACAGTTAAATCATTCATTTTATTAATAACAGGAAATAATAATATACAAATCATATATGTTATTTGCATTTTAATTTCTTTTAATAACAGACAATTAAATAATTTACTCGCTAATAATTTAAGTAATTTTGTTGAGTAATTTAGATATATTACCAATACAAGTAACGGGTAACAGTAAATACGCCATTCCCAATACTAACTCGAAAGAGTTAGTTTTATTTTCAAAGTTTTATCTTAATTCACAGTTATTAATTCTAACTTTCCATTTAATTTCACAAAAACCACGATAGTTTCATAAAATAGAATTTTTAGAAAAAACCAGAAATTATTTTGGAAAATTTCTGTTATTTTATTTCCAATAACAGGGAGATTGTATTGAATGTATCACAATATCCCGTTACTCGTACCATTAACTCTACATGATTCTGAATGAAAAAAGGACTAAAAAATGATTTTACGGAAGTCAGACTGGCACCCAGCAGACATCATCGCAGCATTACGTAAGCGTGGAACAACACTTGCTGCTATTTCACGTGAAGCAGGGCTGAGCTCTTCAACTCTCGCGAATGCCCTTTCACGTCCATGGCCTAAAGGAGAATGGATTATTGCCAATTTTTTAGGAATTCACCCATCTGAAATCTGGCCAAGCCGATATTACGACCCGATAACAGGTAATTTATTAGAAAGGAAAGTGAGAGAAAAAACACCAATGGAAGATTAAAATCGAATGAAAATAGTTATAAAGCCGTGAATAATAACTTTATTGATCCACGGCTTTATCTTTTTATCATTACTCAATAAAGAAAATATTATTTCATACGCGCAAAACCGTCAGACAGATCCTGCTTTAAATCATCCAGATTTTCTAAACCAATCTGAAGTCGCAGTGTTGGGCCACCTGGCTCCCAATGTGTGACTGTACGGTATTCAGCGCAATTAAATGGAATAATTAAGCTTTCAAAGCCACCCCATGAATAGCCCATACCAAAAATGGATAGCCCATCTAACATGTTCGCAATATCAGTCTGGGTGTATTTCGGGTCTAACACGATGGAAAATAACCCTGATGACCCTGTAAAGTCCCTTTTCCATATTTCATGCCCAGGACAATCAGGAAATGCGGGGTGTAAAATTCTAATAACTTCAGGGCGTTGCTGTAACCAGTGAGCAATATTTAGCGCTCTTTCTTGGGCTTCTTTTAAGCGAATAGGCAACGTTCTCATACCACGTAAAGCCAGAAAACAGTCTTCCGCTCCAGGCAACATCGCCATGTAGTCATAAGTTTCACGTAGTTTTGGCCACCATGCTTGATTTGCAGACACAATCCCCATCAGCAAATCAGAGTGACCACCTAAATATTTTGTTCCTGCTTCGAGTGAAATATCACAGCCCAGTTCATGCGCTTTAAAAAACAACGGTGTTGCCCATGTGTTATCGATGATGGTGGCAATATTATGCCGTTTCGCAACATCAACAATCGCAGGAACATCTTGAATTTCAAAACTTTGAGAACCTGGAGACTCTAAAAAAATGGTGCTGGTATTTGGCTGCACAAGTGTTTCAATCTCTGTACCGATCATCGGATCGTAATAAGTGGTCTCAATCCCCATTTTATCCAATAACCCGTGGCAAAACTTACGGGTTGGCCGATAAACACTGTCTGGCATCAGTAGGTGATCACCCGATTTCAGTGTCGTTAACAAGGCTAGGACTATTGCTCCTAATCCTGACGGTGACAACACCGTCCCCTCTGCCCCTGCGAGAACAGACCACGCCTGTTCAAGTTGCTTAATGGTTGGCGTGCCCGCTGTACCGTAGTTAAATTCGGCTCTATCGTTGATTAAGGCATCAACCGTTGGGAACACCACCGTCGAACCACGATAAACTGGGGCATTCACGAACCCTGATTGCTTCGCAGGGTCTCTTCCAAGCTGGGTCACTTGTGTATCAACATGAAACTCAGAAACTGCTTTTTTCTTCATGAGATCCTCTCATCAACATCATTATTTATTCGAAAAACTTAAAGAATGGTGACAGACACAACAGCACACCAAAGAAAATGATAAACCACACTGTTGGGCCTTTAAATTTGTGCAGTGCTGGGACTTTGTAAACCAGATAACATGGGATCAAACAAGAAACGATACCAAACAATGGACCACCTAACTGCATAAAAAACAGGATTGAGAATCGTGTTGAAACCCAGAACCACAGTGCGATAATCACGCCTAAGCATACGCCATAGTGCAGTACCGTTTGGTTAATGCGCTCTTCAGGCATGAATCGAGTGAGAATATTCACCACAATGCCTTTTATCGCTTCTTGGAAGCCCAAGTAAATCCCTAAGAATGCCGTTAAGATTGCAAAAATATTCAATAATGCCGTCATCACTTTCACCACAGCACCTGGTATCACCTGCGCAGCAATCGCTAATGCAGAAATATTCTGCTCGAAAGCGGATACCGCTTGTTCATGGCTAATTGAAAAGGTAAACGAAAATGCAAAGAATAATACGGCGACGGCTAAAATAATATAGGCAACGCGGTTAGCCCGTATTGCACGGTAAGTCGCAATGCGTTTATCGCTTTCTAACTTACGATAAGCAATATTCATTGGGCTCAAAATTTGCACAAATAAAATAGAAAACAACGTAAATGGTAATGTTAAGAAAACATCTCGCATAAATGGGAGAAAATCAGGAAAGGCAGTGATATTCGCAAAGTTCCAATATGGCACCATGACAACACCAAGCAGCACAATAATCCCAAATTTCACAATAACCATTGGGCCTGACACTTTAAACAGTAGCCTCTCTCCTTGCGCCGCTATCGCGACCAATACGGAAATAATAATCAACCCATACCAGATAGAGTCAGATAATAACCCTTCGGTTAATCCAAAGGTTTTAATATACGAGGCGCTGTCGAAGGTCACGGCTAATGAATAAGAAAACATACCGTGCAATAGCATTAAAAAGTAAGCTATCCCTAATGCTATCCCCCAATTTTTACCCAAGTATTGCGTAATAACACTCGCATAATCATTGCATTCTTCAGATTCAGATAGCGTTCTAAGATATAAATTTTGTAACCAATAAATGGCTGGATAAGAAAGCATGGTTGCGGCAATAAACACCCAGATGCCTTTAATACCAATTTGCACAGGCATAAATACAATTCCTGAGCCAATCGCCATCCCGATACATAAAATCACCCAACCTACATCATATTTTGTAAAAGGGATCTTTTTGGTATCAATAGGATTACCTGCACTTGCCTGAATACTATTAGACATAGTCTATTCCTCAACGTTATAGATTTAATTATTAAAAAAGTTAGGAACAACATTATTTGTAGGCGTTAATTTTTCATTATCGCCGTTTTTTAATACTGGTGTGGCTCGAGCAAACTGCGATAAATTCACAATTATAGTATGCTGGAATAAATGGGTTTGATAGGGCGGGACAATGCTAATAAATAAAAACACTTTTGCGTTCAAAGCAAAAATTGACAGCTACGCGATTTTTCGACATTTAGAGTTATTTATCAAAATCGTCGAATGTAATAGCTTTAGCCTAGCGGCGAAGAAGCTGAATGTAACGCCGTCATCCGTCAGCCGAGGGCTACAGCAGCTAGAAGATCAATTGGGTGTAGTCTTGCTAAAACGAACAACCCGAAATTTTATTTTGACCGATGCTGGGCGCTATTTATTGCAGAGATCGCAAAACTTATTGGCTGATCTTGATGACTCTCTGATCAATACCGCAAGTTTCTACCAACATGCTCAAGGGCAATTAAAGATCACCTGTTCCATTGCATTTGGTGTCTGCCATTTAATGCAAATCTACAGTGAATACCGCGAAACGAATCCCAAAGTCAGTTTATCCGTTGACCTTAATGATGAGCTAATTAATTTAAATGAAGTGGATTTTGATATTGCATTACGTATTACTAGTCACCCGCCTGAGAATTTTGCGCTACGAAAAATTTGCAACATTAACTGGGTATATTGTGGTAGTCGTACGTATTTTGAGCGTTATGGTATTCCTCAGTCCCCCGCCGATATTGCATTACATAATTGCTTAATTAACCCGAATATTCCTGACACATGGCGAATGACGGATAAAGATGGTAGCGCTTATCCTTTGGAAATTAATAATATGATTGAGGTGAATAGTAGCTTAGGTTTATTAGAAGCTGCACGTTGCCACCAGGGCATTGTTTGCTTACCCACATATATGTTAGGCAATTATATTGAAAATGGCGAGCTGATCCCTGTCTTGCTGGATTATGACCCCAAATCGACACCATTTGCACTGTATGCGTTATATCACCCAGCTCATACACATTCACCGAAAATCAGAACATTTATTGATTTTTTAGTGGAAAAAATACCGTCAGATCCACACTGGGATCATTGGATGCGACAGCATGCCTCGTAGTCGTCTCATAGAAATTAAAAAGGTTGAGTTCTATAAAAAGAGACTCAACCTTTTCGATTAGGAAAAATTAATTAGCATTAGCCATTAATGAATTTTTCACCTAATTCGATATCCGCTTTCAGGACATCTAACATGTCTTTCAGCGCTTTTTCTTCAAATGCGCTTAATTTGCCAATTGGCAGATGTTTTTCGATACCGTTTTTACCTAAAACAACAGGTTGTGCGAAGAAACGTGCATGTTGGCCTTCACCTTCAGTGTAAACACACTCAACCACGTTGCTTTCACCTTGCAGACCACGAATTAAAGATAAACCTAAACGTGCTGCTGCTTGTCCCATAGACAGTGTCGCTGATCCGCCACCAGCTTTTGCTTCAACTACTTCAGTACCTGCATTTTGGATACGTTTAGTTAATGCTGCGATTTCGTCATCAGAGAAGCTTACACCTTCAATTTGTGATAACAGAGGCAGGATCGTCACGCCAGAGTGACCACCGATAACTGGAACTTCGATATCGTTGACGTTTTTGCCTTTTAATTCTGCAACAAAAGTATTAGAACGGATGATATCTAATGTTGTCACACCGAATAAACGGTTTTTGTCGTATACACCTGCTTTTTTCAGAACTTCGGCAGCGATTGCAACAGTTGTGTTCACTGGGTTAGTGATAATACCAATTAATGCTTTCGGGCAAGTTTCTGCGATTTGTTGAACAAGGTTACGAACGATGCCTGCGTTAATGTTAAACAGGTCTGAACGGTCCATGCCAGGTTTACGTGCAACACCCGCAGAGATAAGAACAATATCCGCACCTTTCAGTGCAGGTTTCGCATCTTCACCAGCAAAACCAGCCACTTTAACGTCTGTTGGGATGTGGCTTAAGTCAGCAGCAACACCTGGAGTAACGGGTGCGATGTCGTAGAGGGAGAGTTCTGAACCAGCTGGAAGCTGATTTTTGAGAAGAAGGGCGAGAGCCTGACCGATACCACCTGCTGCACCTAGGACTGCAACTTTCATTCTGAAACTCCTTAATTTGTACTTTAAAAAAATATGACTTTATTTGGTTATGCACTAAACGCATTACGTATAAAAAACAATTTCTTAACAGATAGAGAGAGAGTTTAACGCTAGAGAATTTGTTGACTAATTCCCCCTATTCTAAACAAATTCCTTATCTGTTAATGAGATAACGGGCACTTTTTTAACAAATAGTTTTTCTCACTATTGCTTTTCGCACAATAAGTTGTTTTTACTGTTCATTATTCAAGCACAAACCCTTTTATTAACAATAAACTTACAACTTTAATAAGCTAAATTCATTGATATATTATGCTAATTTTCCACACTAACAATTTAAGATAAATTGACTTTTAGCGCTGCAAATAAAACAACATAAAATCTAAAAGATGCCATTATCATTGATTATTAAATCATCATAACGCAATTTTGTTGCATAAAAATGCACTTTTACGGATAATACAACTTAGTTTAATGCCGATGAATGGGTTAATTATGCGTACTCCGTCTAAACAAGAAGACTTAGTTAAGGCTTTTAAAGCCCTACTCAAAGAAGAAAAATTTAGCTCTCAGGCTGAAATTGTCACGGCTTTGCAGGAAGAAGGCTACGAAAACATTAATCAATCTAAAATTTCCAGAATGCTCACCAAGTTTGGCGCTGTTCGCACTCGTAATGCGAAAATGGAAATGGTGTATTGCTTGCCAAGTGAGCCTGGTGTGCCAACCGCCACCAGTCCATTGAAAAACCTCGTTTTGGATATCGATTACAACCCATCAGTTGTGGTAATTAGAACTAGCCCAGGCGCAGCTCAATTAATTGCTCGCTTACTAGACTCATTAGGTAAAGCCGAAGGTATTTTAGGGAGTATTGCAGGGGATGATACGATTTTCTCTACACCAGCGAATAACTTCACGACGAAAGAGCTATACGAAGCGATTTTAGTGTTGTTCGAGCAAGAGCTCTAATTGACATCAATCGTTTGATGCCAAACTAAGGGGGAAAGTATCGACTTTCCCTTTTTTATTTAAGCCAAAGATTAGGGGCTTTACCGTGCTATTCGAAATTTTTCGCAATATTGTGCATTACGGCTTTCATTTTTTGATGCCAATTTTGTTCGCCTATCTATTTTGGCGAAAAAATTGGAAGTTAGCCGCATTGATTATGATTGCAACAATGGCTATCGATTTAGACCACTTATTAGCAGAACCTATTTTTGACCCTGATCGCTGTGGCATTGGCTTTCATCCCCTTCATTCCCTTTGGGCCGCGATTGCCTATATCATTTTACTGTTTATGCCATCCTGGAAGCTTAAAGCTGTGGCTGTCGGGTGCTTATTCCATCTTTTTACCGATTCACTCGATTGCTATATGGGCAGCCTAAAAAAAGAAATGAATAACCCAGTAACATTAAGCTGGGTGATAGACCAATGCCCATTCGATACATCAGACATTAAAAAACCCCAGCAATCTTAATGAACACTGGGGTCTATCTAGACTATTATCAGTAGGCTTAATTACTCATCTACTTCAGTTTCCGCTTTCGCTTTCAAACCCGCTAGCAATTTCCCATGGATGCCCTCAAAGCCACCATTGCTCATGACAAGTATATGGTCACCAGGCTGTGCAGCTTCAATCACCATGTTCGTCAGTGTGTCAATATCCGCGCTCCAGCGAGCGGGCTGAACGCACTTTTCAGCGATGTCAGTGACCATCCACGGAATATTGGTTGGTTGGAATAAAAAGACTTCATCTGCACGGCCTAAAGCAGGCGCAATGTCATTTTTATTCACCCCCATTTTCATGGTATTTGAACGGGGCTCTAACACAGCAATAATTCGTGAAGTCCCACCCACTTTGCTACGCAACGCTTCGAGTGTTGCCAAAATTGCGGTTGGATGATGCGCAAAATCATCATAAACGCTGACACCATTTTCCACACCACGCAATTCAAGGCGACGACGTGCATTGATAAATTTACCCAATGCAATACAAGCCTCTTTAGCAGGTACACCAACATGGTGAGCAGCTGCAATCGCCATCAAACCATTTTGGATATTGTGGTTACCCACTTGTGACCAAGAGACTTCGCCCACTTTTTCTTGCTGAAAATACACTTCAAAGTGGCTACCATCGTGGTTTAGCTTCACACCTTGCCATTCGCCATGTTCACCGCCCACCAGCTCTTGCTCACTCCAACACCCCATGCCAATCACTTGTTTTAAATGATTGTCATTGTCTGGGGTAAAGATTTTTCCACTGGCAGGGACGATACGAACAAGGTGATGAAATTGTTTTTGAATCGCTTCGAGATTTTCGAAAATATCCGCATGGTCGAACTCAAGGTTATTCAAAACCAAGGTTTTTGGACTGTAATGCACAAATTTTGAGCGTTTATCGAAGAATGCACAATCATACTCATCGGCTTCAATCACAAAAAATGGGCTTTCGCCAAGTTTAGCGGACACATCAAAATTGCCTGGCACACCACCAATTAAGAAGCCTGGCTTATAACCGCAGTCTTCTAAGATCCACGCTAACATTCCTGCTGTCGTGGTTTTACCATGTGTTCCCGCCACAGCAAGTACCCAACGCTCAGGTAATACGTGGTCATGTAACCATTGAGGGCCTGAAGTATAAGGTAAACCTCGTTCTAATACAGCTTCAACACACGGGTTACCACGCGTCATGGCATTGCCAATCACCACCATATCTGGGATCGGTTCAAGCTGAGCAGGATCATAACCTTGAATAAGCTCAATGCCTTGATTTTCAAGCAATGTGCTCATTGGTGGATAAACATTTGCATCTGATCCCGTCACTTTATGGCCTAAAGATCGCGCCAATATTGCTAAACTTCCCATAAAGGTACCGCATATACCTAAAATATGTATGTGCATTCTTTTTCATCCAATTAGCATGAGGTTTGTCACTATTCTACCCATCAATAGCAGGTTTATAAATGCATTAACCTATTAATCTTTTTTTTATTTAGTTAAACTCTCCCCCGCGCGGGGTATAATCGTCCCGCAAAACCTTTGTCAATTTTATTCAGGACCTTCGTCATGAAAACATTAGGCGAATTCATCGTCGAAAAGCAACAAGATTTTCCTCATGCAACAGGTGAGCTGACGTCACTGCTGTCAGCAATTAAACTGGGCGCTAAAATTATCCACCGTGATATTAACAAAGCTGGACTCGTCGATATTCTTGGCACTAATGGTGTTTCGAATATTCAAGGTGAAGTCCAGATGAAGCTTGACCTGTATGCAAACGAAAAACTGAAAGCGGCCCTAAAAGCACGCGGAGAAGTCGCTGGTATCGCCTCTGAAGAAGAAGACGAAATTGTCATTTTCGAAGGAGACCGTGCAGAAAACGCAAAATATGTCGTATTAATGGACCCACTAGATGGTTCTTCGAATATCGATGTAAACGTTTCCGTCGGGACAATTTTCTCAATTTACCACCGTATTACACCAATTGGCCAACCTGTGACTGAAGCAGACTTCCTGCAACCAGGTAACCGCCAAGTTGCTGCGGGTTACGTTGTTTACGGTTCATCAACCATGTTGGTTTATACCACAGGGGTTGGTGTGCATGCGTTTACTTACGACCCATCATTAGGCGTATTCTGCTTATCTCATGAGAAAGTCATGTTCCCATCGGAAGGCAAAATGTACTCCATTAACGAAGGTAACTATATCAAGTTCCCTATGGGTGTTAAAAAGTACATTAAATACTGCCAAGAAGAAGATAAAGCAACTAACCGCCCTTATACCACGCGCTATATTGGCTCTTTAGTGGCAGACTTCCACCGTAATTTGCTCAAAGGGGGTATCTATATCTACCCAAGCACAGCAAGTCACCCAAATGGAAAACTGCGCCTACTGTATGAGTGCAATCCAATTGCATTCTTAGCTGAACAAGCTGGCGGTAAAGCAAGCGATGGTGCGAACCGTATTTTAGATATTATTCCAAGTGAATTACACCAACGTGCTCCGTTCTTCGTCGGAACCGAATCTATGGTCGAAAAAGCTGAATCATTCATGCGTGAATTCCCAGACGCTGAATAATCTAATTCACTAATGCTCAGGCGGGATTTCCCGCCTTTTTTGTCCCTTTTTTTCGCCAACTAGTGAGTTTTTCCCCTTTTTGCGGCTATAATGTCCCCCACGCTATCTACCCGAAAATGTGAGCGGCTTGAAAGTCGATAACTAACACTATTTAATCAGTACGTTAATAGTAAACGGGTAAATTCATTATTCACACAAAGGATACATTTAAATGGGCCTGAACAATGTACCGGCAGGTAAAGATCTGCCAGAAGATATCTACGTTATCATCGAAATTCCAGCTAACGCAGATCCTATCAAATACGAAGTTGATAAAGAATCTGGCGCGCTGTTTGTAGACCGTTTCATGTCAACAGCAATGTTCTATCCATGCAACTACGGTTACATCAACAACACACTGTCTTTAGATGGCGACCCAGTTGACGTGTTAGTCCCAACACCATACCCATTACAACCTGGTTCTGTTATTCGTTGTCGCCCAGTTGGCGTCCTGAAAATGACCGATGAATCAGGTGAAGATGCGAAATTAGTGGCTGTTCCACACACTAAACTGAGCAAAGAATACGACCACATTAAAGATGTGAACGATATCCCTGAGTTACTGAAAGCACAAATCACTCACTTCTTTGAACATTACAAAGATTTAGAAAAAGGTAAGTGGGTTAAAGTTGATGGTTGGGATAACGCAGAAGCTGCTAAAGCGGAAATTATCGCCTCTTTCGAGCGCGCTGCGAAAAAATAATTTTCCCCTTCAGGAAATATTATTGAAGGCTCTGGTTAACCCCAGAGCTTTTTTTATGCCTTTAAACGTAAAAACGCCGGCAATATTGCCGGCGTACTGCACATTGTCCACTCAACAAAATAGTGTGTGGTTATTTTTCTTCATCACGTTTGAGCCAGTCGCCGCTTTTAATTTGGCGCAGGCCATCAACCGAATGCTTATACAGATAAATCCAAGCGTTGCCATATGGCGTTGGGATCAACTCTCTTACATAATCCTGGGAGTTTTTCTTTAGCTCATCTAGCTCGGTCAAAATCGATGGGTTGATGCGGTACACTTCGCACTCAATGGCTCCATCGCCTTTCACCACAGCGGGATAAAATCCAAGATCATACAGTTCATAGCCTTCTAGCTTGTGCTCGCCTAACAATTGAGCATAAGTCATCCAGTGATGATTTCCTTGCTTTTGTCTTAAGCTGCCATAAACAATTACACGCATAATCTAAAACTCAAATTGGTAAAGGAGATCCAAGGCCTGGTTCACACCAGACACAGCTTCTAAATACAATTTTGGCATTAACCGATAGCGTAAGGTCAAGGTTGCCAATGAGTCAAAGATACCAACTCCATACTTCACTTGTAAATCATTGGTTATCTTACCGCTCACCACAACTTGGGAACCATCGCCTACACCTTGAGTATCGAGTGCCAGATCAGAAACCCCGAATGTTTCACCTATCTTACCTACCAGTTGCCCACTTTGAGCCACACCTAAGCCGATAATCATCGATGTCATTTGGGAGCCATTTGCGTCACCACTTTCTAAGCCTTCCCCTCTTAACAGATAGGAAAGCGCTTCTTGTTGTGTCTTGGCTGGCTCAGAGAATATCTCGACTTTCGGTTTGTCTGCAAGCCCTGTGACCTTAACACCTGCAATAACATCATCTGCCGTGTTCTCTGGATTACGAATCGCCTCTAAATTTAAGAACGGTTGATCCGCAGGTCCTGAGAACTGAATTTGCCCTTTACGGACAATTAAGTCCTGACCATAAGCACGGAAACGCCCCGCAGGAATGTCAATCTGCCCATTCAAGCTGAGCCCTTGCTTATTCTGCAATACCTTCAGTAAGCCCGTTAACCGCGCTTTTAGACCAAATGCATCTAGCTGTACATCATTACCAATTTTAATATCTAAATTGGTTTGAATCGGAATAGAAGGCGCTTTTTCTTCTATCGGCTGCAAGTTGTTATCCAACATCACCACATCAGAAGACGCACTAACTGCTGACTCAGGCAGCTCTTGAACCGTAATTCTTGCCCATGGAATAGTCACAGAACCACTTAACGTTAAGAGCGATGGCGAAGCATTAAACACAATATCAGGTTGCACATCAATTTTAATCATCGGTGGCATGGACACACGCAGGTTGTTCCCGCGCGCCATGACTTTCGCACGCCACGCATTGATATTTCGCCAATCCGCATCACCATCAATGTTCAGATACCCTTCAGGGGTATTGATCTGCCCATTCATTACCGAACTCGTGCCATTGAAATTAATGCCTAAATGACCGCTTTTAATATCAAACGGGATCATAGCAGATTTAATTTCTAAGCTAGAAAGTGATAAGTTCCCATTTAACAGCGGGTTATTCGCTGAACCACCTAAACGAAGGTTTGCATTTAAACGGCCATTCGCCACTTCTTTTTGACCAAGTAACGGTTTGATTAAATCCAAGGTAATCGAGTTTATTTCAACATTTCCCGATAACAAACGGCGTTTTTCAATATCTGAAACTTGCAAGTTTCCACGCATCTGCCCGTTATTGGCGAGGCCAAATAACCAATTAAGGTCTGCTTTACCATTTTTCAAAGCGGCGCTGAGAGTTAACGTATCGAATGCAATGGGTAAACGCGTCCCTTCAACAAACTGGGTCGCTTTCACATCATTGCCACGTAGATCGACCTGCACTTGCGGCATGCTACCATCCGCTTTCCAGCTCGCGTTCGCTTTACCACTGAACACACCGCTAACACGGGTATCTTTTGGCATAAACGGTTTTATCATTGCTAAGTCGAAACGCTCTAACACAATGTCCGCACTGCCGCTTTTTCCTGCTTTAATAGGTTTTGGCACACACAAACGCGCGTTTGGATTTACCCAGCAATGGCTGCCAATCGTCACTTCTTGCGTTTGGTTTGCATAATTGAGTGACATAGCTTGGTTTAAGCGCCATTCGCCAACCACCGTATCAAATAACGTATTTGATAACGTGCCTTTCCACACCTCAGTTTGGCGATCAAACCCACCCGCTAATGCTAACTGGCCAGAAACAGGTTCACCTTTCATATTTAATTTCAGGGTATGCTGTTTTTCGCTACCTTTGGCATCTAACGTCAGGTTGCTAACGACTAAATCCCCTTGTCTTAACTGACGTAAAACAACAGATAAATCCCCTTTGATTTGCTCACCAGTCGCAACATTACCTTTGATAGCAACATTTTCGATAGCGAGATCATTTTGCCATTTCACGCCTCGTGCAGTCAGGTCAACCAACGCTTCCGGCGTTTGTAAATTACCGCGTAATTTCACATCCCCTGCAATCACGCCACCAAGCCCTGGCAATAACCCGTTTAGTGCGGGCGCACTAATTTTGGCATCAAGGTTCCATTTCTCGGCAAGAGAGCCCTTAACGTCTACATTATTCTTGCCTAAGGCTAAATTAAAATGAGGGATATCCCATTGGCCTGCGGCATTACCTTTCGCCTGCCCACGGGCTTTGAGTAAGTTATTTTTAACATTACCATCGAGCATAATTTCAGGGATATCTAACTGCCAACTACCGCCGTATAAACTACCACGGGTAGCAATCTTACCGTCCACTTTTGCAGGCCATTCTGGATACTGTTTTGCTGTATTGATCCCAGACAAAGTCAGTATTGCATTCCAGCTAATGGCTTTGCTCCAATCAGCAACACCCGTGATATCCGCATTTCCTTGCAACGCGGCAAGGCGTAAACGCGTTAAAGTGATTTGCGCTTCGTTACCTTTTGCATCTAGCATCAAGGTCGATGGGGGTAAATCTTGCCCCGTGATTGCAGAACGCAACGACAAATCATAAGCTGATGGACGACCGTTTAAACGCAGGCGCGTGCCATCTAATTGATATTGCGCATCCCCAACTAACGGCCATGCAAGTTTATCGCTTTCAAGGGTGAGTAAAATTGGCAAATCTGCTTGGGATAAGTCAGTTTCTGCATCAAGCGTAGCATTAATTGGCCCTTGTAAATTAAGTGCCAATTTCAATTCATCAATCAACCCACCTTTAAGGGATAAATCGACTTTCTGCCCATCCAAATCATCTAAACGACTTTCCCCAATAACCGACAATGAAACTGGCCATTTATCTTGCAGCGTTGCAGTACCCGATAACGACACATTGCCTTGCGGCGCATCCACTTTGAGCTGTTTAACCAATACTTGCTGCCCTTGATTGGATAAACTGAGGTGCAATTGGTTGATTTTAACGTCAGTACTGCCCGTTAATTGAAAATTCGAGGCATTAATCCCTTCCACATTTAAATCAACAGGGAGAATAACTTCTGGTAATTCGGCTAGTAATGGCTTCGAAAATAACGCCTTAAGCTCATCCGCAAGGGATTTTTGCTCATTGATTGGTGTCAAGTCTGGCTGTTTTTCTTCTTCAGGCTTCACATCCGAGCTTTCAGGAATATTAATTGCCAGATTAATAATATCCGTTGGAGCGAGGGTAATCGCCTTCCCTTCCCATGTTGCCCCAGTGGTAAATTTTGCTAAATCGATAGCCATGCCATCCACAATGACATGCGTTTCCACAAATGACAGCTGACTTAAACGGATAGTTAAAGGCGCTTTTAGCTCTGTCAACGGCTCAGAAGGCGGAGTCTCTTCCGATGGCGGAAGCTGTGAAGTATCAACGTTAACCGTGACATTTTCCGTACCTAATGTGTTAATACACAGTTCACGACTAGTCAAACACCCTAGTTTCACGGCCAAATGCAGTTTCCCTGCATTCACATCTATACCCGGCATTTGGTATTTCACACCCGTTAAGGTGAGGTCACGAATATCACCATCAATGCCATCAATAGTTAATTCAGGGACAAAGCGTGTTACCGAATTTAAGGCAAAGTGAAAACCTGATTTTGTGCCAATTACCCAGCTAAGCGCACCAATCACCAGAACCAGAATGAATAAAATGGCAAGACTGACCCATTTTAACCACTTCAACCACCTCATAATTCTGTCCCCAAGCCGATGTAAAACTGTATTTTGTCATTATTGGAGTCGCCAATCGGTGTTGCGAGGTCAAATTTAATCGGCCCAACAGGAGAAACCCAACGCACACCAACACCAGCCCCCGTTTTGAAGTCACTGGTTTTAATGTCATTGACGGCTTCGCCGCTATCCACGAAGGTCGCCCCCCACCAGTTTCCCGTAAAATTATATTGGTATTCAATTGACCCAACGACTAGCTTTGATGCCCCTGTGAGCTTACCGCGACTATCCTCTGGTGAGATTTTTTGGTAACCATAACCACGAACACTACCATCCCCCCCTGCGAAGAAACGTAAGTCAGGTGGCACTTTGTCAAAGTCATTGGTTTCAATCCAACCTACATTACCACGCACAACGAAACGGTGGCCCTCCCACGGCGTTCTGATCCACACATTTTTGGCTTGTAAAACTGCAAAGTCGATATCAGAACCCCAAATTTTATTTGAGTAATCAATGGAATAACGCTGGCTATCGCCCCACGTCGGCATAACCCCCCCCCGCTGACGAATGCGACTAACATAAGCGCCTGGATATAACAGCATGGTGGTATTAGTGACGTTAGCTTGAGTAAAGTTACTCAGCATCCAGCGCATATTCACGCCATACTGCCAACCCGATGAATACTCCCAGTTACGAGATACATTCAGCGTCGTTGTATTCGCTTGGGTATCATTCAAATCCGTACGTTTAAAGCCACCTTGCACTGCATAATATTGCTCAAGTGGATTGGCTTTTAAGGGAATTTTATAGCTAGCATCAATCAATTGCTCAGGCTGGGACAAGCTGATACTTGACGTTAAACTTTGGCCTCGTGAATTAACCCACGGTTTATTCCATGTCGCTTTCACGCGAGGCCCAACATCCGTTGCATAGCCGCCACCAAGCTCGATAAAGTTTCTCGCTCGAGGCACCATAACCCCTTCCATTGGCAATACATCTGAACCATCATCGCGTGCTTTAGCAATATTTGGCGTCACAATCGCCGAAGAAAACCAACCTGTTTCCGCTAAGCGACGGTTAAACTCAGCAAGTTGCTCTGACGTGTAATATTCCCCTTCTTTAAAGGGTGCGAGGTTATTGAGGTAATCTGAGCGAATTTGCGAACCTTGATAAGAAATAGAGCCAAACCGATAACGTTCGCCACTATTAAAATCAAAATCCCAATATGCGGCATGGTGATCGAGGGAAATCCCTAGCTGGCTCTTTTCCATCACGGCGTCGAAATAGCCTTTACGAATCGCTAAACTACTAAAGCGGCCTTTAAAATCTTCATAGTGACCATCGTTTTGCACGATATCGAGCCTTGGTGTGAATTTCCACACCATCTCTTTAAAATCTGGATCTGTTTTTGCCCCACCTTGAAGTTCGACCTTCACGCCTTTCAATAAGATAGGCTCACCTGGATTCACCTTTGCGGTTAATATCGAGCGTGCGGGCGGTGTTTTTTCTTCATAACTAAATTCAACAGTCGGTTCGTAATAACCCAGCGGCTTTAAACCTTCCTGAATTGCTTTCTCGACACGCGCTCGAAAACGGCCATTGGGCACCACTTCGTCTTGGGATATATTAGAAAGCTGTACTCGAACGTTTTGATTAAGTTGTCCTTCAAGTCCTTCTATATTAAGGCGAAGATTAGCTGCATATACCACTGGCACAGCCGCAGTTAAGCAGAGAAAACAGATTAGAGGGTATTTCGACACGCCTGCTCCTAAGGTGGTAAAAAGATTGACTAAAGGCTTCATATCAATTTATTTTGAGTAAAATTAGCGCGAGACACAAGTTTTTATCCTAATTTTTAGCTTATTTGTGTGGTCAAGACCAATAGGAATCATTATGCCTTTTAATAAATTTCACTCTGCAAATATTTCACAGCCTCTGCATGGCAGAACCAGCGCACTTTCTTATTCACCATATCACGCTGTTAGCCATCATTCGATTGAGATTATTCCTAAGAATATGGAAATAGCTTATTTTGCAATGGGTTGTTTTTGGGGTGTTGAGCGATTATTTTGGCAACAGTCAGGGGTTTACACGACCTCTGCGGGCTATTGCGGGGGGGTGACACCTAACCCAACCTATGAAGAAGTTTGTTCAGGCCGAACAGGCCACGCAGAAGCTGTACGCGTTGTTTTTGATCCACAAGTTATCAGTTACGCTCAACTATTAACGCTATTTTGGGAAAACCACGACCCCGCCCAAGGCATGCGCCAAGGGGGCGATATCGGTAGCCAGTACCGTTCAGGCATTTATACATTAACAGAAGAACAAGACCAGCAAGCGATGAAAACGTTGCAGGCCTACCAAGAAGCCATGAGGGCACAAAACGATATTCGCCCAATCACTACAGAAATCACGCCATTGGAAACCTTTTATTTCGCTGAGGATTACCACCAGCAGTATCTGTATAAAAATCCAAATGGTTATTGTGGCTTAGGCGGTATCGGTGTTTGCATGCCACCGTCTTTAACTATTTAGCACATAACTGATTTATCTTTTATTTAATTTTTTTATTCTTTAATTTAGGTTCCCACAATAAATATATATTCAAAATTATTCGTACTGTAGGTAGGCGGCAAACGAGGATAGCTTGGGGAGCATACATAAGTATGTGACCCGAGTAGCCGAGAGAAGCCAACACCCCTACAGTTCGAAGAATGAAGAATATTGACCCGAGTAGCTGAGAGAAGCCAACCCCCCTACAGCGCGAAGAATGAAGAATATTGACCCGAGTAGCTGAGAGAAGCCAACCCCCCCCTACAGCGCGAAGAATGAAGAATATTGACGAATATCTCGCCAGCCATCTATACTAACGACACATATCAACAATTTGCGCATGTCGCGCACCGTATATTTGCTTACTCAATATATTTTAATATTCGAGACTATGCCTTTAAAGATTTCTGAATTTTATAAATTCACCCTTTGAAAGGCTGGATAACTTATGCTCAACAGTTTACTGATCGTCCTTTTATTATGTGCTATTAGCGCATTTTTCTCTTTGTCAGAAATTTCACTGGCTGCTTCCCGCCGTATAAAACTCAAGTTAATGGCCGATGAAGGTAACATTAATGCGGCTCGTGTTCTGAAATTACAAGAAATGCCTGGTATGTTTTTTACCGTGGTGCAAATTGGCTTAAATGCGGTTGCCATCCTTGCTGGTATTGTTGGCGAGTCTGCATTTTCCCCTGCTTTATATGATGTTTTCATTCAGTTTTTATCCCCTGAGTGGGCACAAAAAATTGCCTTTGTCCTCTCATTTACTATCGTGACCAGCCTATTTATCTTAGTGGCTGATTTAACCCCAAAACGCGTTGGTATGGTGAAACCAGAAGCCATCGCAATCCGCATTGTTAATCCAATGCGCTTTTGTTTAGTGGTATTAAGCCCCCTTGTTTGGTTCTTTAATGGCCTAGCTAACCTATTTTTTAAACTATTCAAACTACCTATCGCACGTAATGAAGATATTACTTCTGATGATATTTTTGCGGTGGTAGAAGCGGGTGCCGTTGCAGGTGTTTTGCGTAAACAAGAGCATGAATTAATTGAAAATGTGTTCGAATTAGAATCGCGCACCGTACCATCGGCAATGACACCGCGTGAAAGCATTATTTACTTCGATAAAAACGAAACTGAAGACAGTATTAAACATAAAATTTCCACTCAGCCACATTCAAAGTTCCTCGTTTGTGAAGGGGATATTGACCATGTTATTGGTTATGTCGATTCCAAAGAGTTACTTAATCGTGTACTGAATGGGCAAAGTTTAAACTTAAATGATGGCGTACATATCCGTAGCACTCTGATGGTGCCAGATACACTCTCGCTATCAGATACACTAGAAGCCTTTAAAAATAACGGTGTCGATTTTGCTGTTATTCTCAACGAATATGCCTTAGTGATGGGGGTCATTACCATCAATGACGTTATGATTACCCTAATGGGGGATTTAGTCGGATCAGGACAGGAAGAACAAATCGTCGTTCGTGATGAAAACTCGTGGCTAGTCGATGGGGGAACCCCTATCGAAGATGTACAACGTATTTTAGATATTGATGATTTTCCAGACTTTAGTAATTATGAAACTATCGCTGGTTTTATGATGTACCGTTTGAGAAGAATGCCAAAACGTACGGATTACGTGAAATACGCAGGCTATAAGTTTGAAGTGGTGGATATCGACAACTACAAAATTGACCAGTTGCTTGTCACTCGGATTACTTCTACCCCTTCCCCCGTCGTTGTACAGCCAGGAAAAAGTGCCATTGAAACGGCTGACGCAAAACAGCAAACAAAAAATACTGGCCACTAGTGCTTACTCGCGAAGCCGTTTCTTTCAATGCGCCACCTTCTGTGGCGCTTTGTTAATCAATAAACAATATTGATTAACCTATCCTAATTCAGCCTGTAGTAATAAAACGTGTTTGTTAACCTCACTCATCACACTGTAATGGCGTTTATCACTGACTTTTGGCGGTAAAATCTTCCCATAATTAAACTCGAATGCCCCAAAATCCTTTATATAGAGCCGACCACTGAAAAGTGTTTTAACATAAAGAGCAATTTTAGATGGGTTATAACGGTTAAAAATTTTCATTAGAACTTTTCCTCCCCTTTGTTCTTACGTACGGCATCTCATAATGCATACCGTACAATAATCATAGACCAGAAATTTCGACTTTGGTTCTAAAATTGCAGTTTTATTCAATTTGCTGACATAACATGACACTGTCAAATAACTGTTAAATCCCCTTTAAACGGTGTATTTATTCTGAATTTTAAAAAATTGTTAAATTTCACATTGAAACTCATCCGATGAGCTATGCTATAAATACACGAAGAAAAATAATCTTCGGGCTCAAACCACATTACAATTCAAGGGGCTTTTATGTTTAAAAACGTCTTCATTTCCATTTGCTTACTCAGCTTATCCACGCTAGCGGCAGCTGCTAATATTCAAATAAATCAATCTGTTCCTGCAGTTTCAGTCACAGATAAAGGCGAACTAATTCTTAATAAAGAAAACAAACTCGATTACCAGCCATGGAAAAGCCAGCAATTAGTGGGTAAAGTGCGCACTATTCAGCATATTGCTGGGCGCTCATCCGCAAAAGAACTCAACGCACCTCTCATCGAAGCCATTAAAAATGCTAGATTTCCGCACGATACCTATCAAACCACGACGATTATTAATACGGATGATGCAATTTTTGGAACGGGCGTTTTCGTTAAAAACAGTGTCGAAGACAGCAAAAAAGAGTTTCCCTATTCTCAATTTATTGTCGATAGCGATGGTGTAGTCAAAACAGCATGGGGATTAAAACCTGAAAGTTCTGCGATTATCCTATTGGATAACCAAGGAAAAGTGCTATTTTTCAAAGATGGTGAGTTAAATTCGCAAGAAATTGAGAAAGTCATTGGCTTACTCATTTCCGCTTTAAAATAGTCGCGCAATTAATCCCTTCACTTAGCCCAGATAAATGAAGGGATTAACTTATCATGGTATTTTTCAAAAATAGTGAGTTATTCTAAAATGCCCTTATAGTAAATATGCATAATTATTTTCATTTTGCTAATAATCAATCACTCTAACTAAGGGTATTTTAGTGTGCCCAACGAATTTTGACACAGAAACCACCCAGTTCACTATGAGTAAAAATAACGTGCAGATTATGCAGCTCAGCAATGCGCTTAACAATAGACAATCCCAGCCCGCTTCCTGTTTTTTCTTGCCCTGGCGGGCGATAAAAACGCTCCCCTAAACGCTGTAACACATCTGGGGTTACACCCTCACCATCATCTTGGATTTCAAGGCGATCCGCATATAATGAAAGTTTAACTTCGCCTTTTTCTTTACCATAACGAATGGCATTATGAAGTAAATTGCGTAATAACACGCTCAGGAGCAGTGCTTGCCCTTGAAAAGGCTTTGGCGTTGAAACAACTGTTTGAATAATGTGAGTTTCGTGGCGCATCGCATCTGGCTCAATCTCTTTCACTGCCGCGTTAATTAATGCCTCCCACGTAAGTTCATTGGCATCTTCTAGCTGCGCAGAAGATTCTAATCGTGATAAGGTCAGCAATTGGTCGACAAGCCGAGTGGCTCTATCAATACCTTCCGTTAAATTTTCAACAGCATGACGACGTATTTCACGGTTATCCCCTGCAATTTGAACAACTTCTGCCTGTACTTTTAACGCAGCAAGAGGGCTACGTAACTCATGGGCTGCATCAGACGTAAATTGCCGTTCGCGCATAAACATTTGGTTAATGCGACCAAACAACCCATTCACTGAGTCGATAATAGGCCTCGCCTCACTGGGGATCCGTGTCACTTGTATTGGTGTTAGCTCATTGGGCTTTCGACGATACAACTGGTTGGCAACATCTTTAAGCGGGCGCAAAGCACGAGTTAATAACCATAAAAATATCAATAACATCGCAGGTAATGCCACTAACCATGGCATAAATTGGGCAACCATAATATCTGTCGCCATCTCTTGGCGATATTCCCACTCTTGCCCTACTGCAATCACATATTGTCCATCCTGAGATTTTAACCAGACAAATCGCCAAGGGTCATCACTCCCCTTCATCATGCCATCTGAAAAACCTTCTCGTGTGAACTCAAAACTAATATCACGACCATTATCGCCATCATTGAGCACCTGTTCCCCTTCAGGAGTAAACACAGCAAACGCCAGCGCATCATCGTCTTGAGACCCGCGGTTCTTCCGTAATAATTTTTTTGTTTTGGTTAGTGAGGGTTTCGTTAACTCAAGATCTGAAGGCAATACCGATAACCGCTTGGCAAAAGCCATCTGCTGTGTATCAAATAACTCATTGATTGTTTTATAGGTTTGGTACCATGCTAACGAGCTGGCAACTCCCCACGTCAGCAACGCAAGAAATAATAATGTTAAGGTGAGTTTTAGCCGCAAACTAAACGTTTTCATTGTTCATTATCACCTAATCGATAACCGACACCGTGAATTGTTCGAATAAACTTATTCCCCAATTTGCGCCTTAAATGATGAATATGTACCTCGACGGAATTACTCGATACTTCCTCATCCCAGTTATAAAGCTTTTCTTCAATCAACGCGCGGGACAACACTTTGTTTGGATTGTGTAAAAAGAGGGACAATAACGCCAGTTCCTTGCCTTTGAGTTGAACGGATTCGCCATTCACCGTCACTGTCATCGCAACAGGGTCCATTTCAACCACACCATGGCTAAGTTTGGGAGTGAGTTGTCCACTTCTACGGCGGATCAATGCTTGCAAACGCGCCATCACCTCCATCAATGCGAAAGGTTTGCATAGGTAATCATCTGCACCTTGTTGCAAGCCTTGAATTCGTTGGTCAAGGGCATCTCGCGCGGTCAGAATTAACACGGGTTCATCCCGCCCTTCTGTACGCCAGTACTTTAAAATATCCATACCATCAATATTTGGTAGGGATAAATCCAGAACGACTGCATCATAAGGCGCATCAAATAACGCAAGTTGCCCCTGTTTACCGTCCATAAACCAGTCAACCGTGAACCCAAGCTGCGTTAAACCGACTTTTAGCCCGTCACCAATGAGTCTGTCATCTTCAATTAATAAAATACGCATAATTCCCCCATATCGGAATATTATTATATTTATCCCATACGCAATAAGATGACTAGCTATTATTAAGCAAATTAAAAATATAATACATTATGAGAATTTCTTAAGATCCTGTTAAGATTTACCTGCTTTAATACCCTCCATACGAACCAGTTAATGCTTTATTTGGAGATAACGACGATGAAAAAATTACCTTTAATTGCTTTAGTTGCCGCTCTTGCTTCTGCACCTGTTTTTGCTGCTAATGGCGGTTTTGATGGCCCAGGTGCTGTTGCCAATACAGCCACACAGAATACCCAAGCAGGTGGCTTTATTGGCCCAAATAGCGGGGAAATGACTGTCGCAAAAGCACTTGATATGTCAGATGATAGCTGGGTTATCCTACGCGGTAATATTGTTAAACAGCTTGATCATAAACATTATGAATTCACTGACGGTACAGGCACCATTAACCTTGAGATCAGCGAAAAACGCTGGAATGGCATTAATGTCACGCCAAAAGATAAAATCGAAATTCGCGGTAAAATCGATAAGGATTGGAACTCAAGGGAAGTTGAAGTTAAACAAATCCAGTTAATCAAATAATTGAGCTCACCAGTTATATCGCCAGCTTTCAGCCCTTAGCAAAAAGCTGGCTTTCCTCAAAATCTTATTTCTTGCTATTTTTAACAGTGCTAAATTAGCCTTAAATACAATTGTCGCTAAGGCTATACAATGACTGTTAAACAACCGAAACTGCGTAATATTCAAGAAAGACTCCTTTCAGATAATTGGTATATTTTAAAAAAATACACCTATGAATTACAAAGACGCGATGGAAGTTGGCAACAACAAGAACGCGAAGTGTATGACAGAGGAAACGGCGCCGTTATTTTGTTATACAACAAAATTAAAAACAGCATTATTCTCATCCGCCAATTCCGTATGCCGATGTATGTCAGTGGCTACCCGAAATTTTTAATCGAAGCTGCCGCAGGCTTACTTGAAAATGCCTCTCCAGATGCACGTATTATTGCCGAAGCAGAAGAAGAAACGGGCTTTAAAGTTGATAAACTGGAAAAAGTCTTTGAAGCCTTTATGAGTCCAGGCTCTGTCACAGAAAAACTGCATTTTTATATCGCCGAGTATAACGATAATAACCGTAGCAATGCAGGCGGAGGGCTGGTAGAAGAAGGCGAAGATATTGAAGTATTAGAGTGGCCATTCCCTAAAGCACTCGAAGCTATCAAAACAGGAGAAATCGTCGATGGTAAGACAATTATGTTAATACAGCACCTCGCCTTAAATTCAATTCTTAAAAGCTAATTATTTTATCGACTCGCTGTAATTGAACTACATTACGGTGAGTTTTATTTTATATTCTCTATTTTAACAACCTAATTATTTATTTCCTTCATTAAAAGAGGTATTTGGCTCACGCCAATCAATAAACGACAATCAAAACAAGAGAAAAATAAACCTTATAATTCAATTAAATACAAACATGCCATCTTTACTATAAATAAAGACACTTTAACTTTGACCTGCCACTTAAAAAACCTTAAATTAAAAACATTATATATTTTCGCCGTTTTAATATTGTCATTTTACGAACCCTAATTTTATCACTAATGAATCTAAATTAATTTCAAGTCATACCATTTTCATTAAGGAGCTAAATAAGATGATACGTTGTGTTCGTATGTGGACAGGTGAAGATGGAAATTCCCTGTTTGAAGAAGGCACACTGGAACTGGATAGTGTTGCCCGTGGAGATAGTCAAACTCCAGCCATTTCAGTCAGCGAACTGACTTTCCGTGAAACTGTCTCAGGTGGATCTTGGGATTGGCATAAAGATCCTGTCCCTCGTTATGTGATCACCCTCACTGGCACCTTAGAATTTGAAACCAAAGATGGTTCAAAATTTATCATTAATCCAGGTGATATTTTACTCGCACAGGATAATACTGGAACAGGCCATAAGTGGCGATTGATCGGTGACGACCCATGGCGACGTGCTTATGTTGTCTATCAAGAAGGCACTGATCTGTGCTTCACACCGACCAAAAAATAGAGGCTTTTTTATGACTAAACCTATAGCAGAAAACGTTGATATTGCGCTGATCGGTGCAGGGATTATGAGTGCGACACTCGGTACTTTATTAAAAGAACTCGACCCATCACTGACGGTTACGGTTTTTGAACGCTTAAATGATTGTGCACAAGAAAGTTCACATCCGTGGAATAACGCAGGAACAGGCCACGCTGCAAACTGTGAAATGAACTACACCCCGCCGAATCCTGATGGCACGGTCGATATCAGCAAAGCCCTTGAAGTTAATACAGAATTCGATTTATCTCGCCAGTTATGGTCATACCTTGTCACGAAAGGAAAAATTAAAAATCCACGCGATTTTATTCACCCTTGCCCCCATATGAGCTTTGTTTGGGGCGCCGACAATGTCAAATTTTTACAACAACGCTTTAAGCAAATGTCAGCTCACCACTGCTACCACAACATGGAATACAGTGATGACCCAAAACAAATTAATGATTGGGCACCGTTGTTGATGGAAGGTCGTGACGATGACAAAAATATTGCTGTCACCCGTGTAGTTACAGGGGCAGACGTCGATTATGGTGCATTGACGCATTTATTAATGGCACAACTCAGCGAACAGTCTGGTTTTACTCTTCACTATAAACATGAAGTCGTTGATGTCACTCAAACCTCTGATGGTCGCTGGAATGTGGAAGTCAAAAATTTATTGACCCATGAAAAACACGTCACATCCGCAAAATTTGTGTTTGTCGGTGCAGGAGGACGTGCTATTGAATTACTGCAAAAATCAGGTATTCCTGAAGGAAAAGGCTATGGCGGCTTCCCTGTCAGTGGAATTTGGCTACGTTGCGATGATGAAAAAGTGGCTGCAAGGCACCATGCAAAAGTGTATGGCAAAGCAGACAAAGGTTCTCCACCGATGTCAGTTCCACATTTAGATACTCGTATTATTGGCGGCAAACGCTCCTTACTGTTTGGCCCATATGCAGGCTTTTCCAGTAAATTTTTAAAACACGGCTCTTATTTAGACCTGTTTGAATCTATTCGCCTCAATAATATTGAGCCGATGCTGGCTATCGCAAAAGATAATTGGTCGTTAGCTGAGTACCTTGTCGGGCAAGTACTGCAAACCTCTGCACACCAATTTGCCACACTGCAAAAATTTTACCCAGATGCACAACATGAGGATTGGAAAGAAGTCGTTGCAGGCCAGCGTGTGCAAATTATCAAACCTGATCATGATAAAAAAGGTATTTTAGAATTTGGTACCGAGCTGATTACCAGTGCAGATAAGTCATTTACTGTATTGATGGGAGCCTCGCCAGGGGCATCAACCGCCGCCTTTATTGCGCTAAATGTCCTAAAAGATTGTTTTGCCAATCAACTTAAAGCGGATGGCTGGGAAACTAAGTTAAAAGACATCATTCCAACTTATGGTATTGATTTAAAACAGGACGCAAAAGCGTGTTTAGATATTCGTACTGCAACCGCTAAAGTGCTGCAATTAGATAATTAGCTACAGATAAGGTTGGGAAATGACTTCCCAACCTTATCTGATTATTAGAATAAAATCACTCGAAAGCCAGGGTTCAAAAATGACTCTCTCGGTGTATAGTCTAAAGTTTTTCCATTCCAATCAACTACTTTCGCACCTGCCCCAATCGCAATCGCATGACCCGCTGCAGTATCCCAAATATTCGTCGGTCCAAAACGTGGGTAAAGCTGCGCTTTTCCGTCCGCGACAAAGCAGAATTTCAGTGATGAACCAATTTCTACGGTCGTATGCTCCCCCATTTGCGCCAAGTAATCCATTAACTCGCTGTCTTGATGAGAACGGCTTATCACAATGACAGGAGGTTTTCCATCATACACATGGATTTGCTGCTTATGACCGCCTTCTTCTTTCCACGCTTGGTTTCCCTCTGCATAATAAAGCAACCCTTTTGCAGGAGCATACACGACCCCCATAACGGGTACCCCATTTTCAATTAACGCAATGTTAACGGTAAAATCCCCATTGCGGTTAATAAATTCTTTGGTGCCATCAAGAGGGTCAATCAACCAATAGCGTTGCCAGTGCTGTCTTACTGACCACTCCGGAGGATCTTCTTCAGAAAGTTGCGGAATATCAGGGGCAATGCGGGTGAGGCCAGCAGCAATAATATGGTGTGCGGCAATATCCGCTTCCGTGACAGGGGAGTTGTCACTTTTATGATCAACCCGCAACGGTTCTTGCGCATTGTAGGTTTCCATAATGGCATAACCCGCTTCTTGAGCAAGTTCGCAAATTTGTTGTAGCATGTTATTCACCTCTCTCCCGTTGACCTTTACAGCAAGAGTAGCAAGTGTGTAAAATTTACGCCATAAAAAATGCCTTAGTGAATAAAAACACCAAGGCATCAATTCAAATAGTGATTAAAACCGCTATTCTTATAAGATTTCTAACAGCTCAACTTCAAAAACGAGTGTGCTAAATGGTGGAATTGATGCACCTGCACCGCGCTCACCATAAGCTAATTCATGAGGGATATACAGCTCCCATTTCGAACCAACAGGCATCAGCGTTAATGCTTCAATCCAACCAGGGATCACGCCGCTAACTGGAAATTCAGCTGGCTGGCCACGTTGAACAGAGCTATCAAACACAGAACCATCAATTAAACGGCCAGTGTAATGAACACGGACACGATCAGAGCGAGATGGGATCGCACCTTCGCCTTGGTTGATCACAGAAAATTGCAAACCAGATTCAGTCGTTGAAACGCCTTCACGTTTTTGGTTTTCATCGAGGAATTTTTGGCCTTCTTCTGCCATTGCAGCTTGGCGAGCAACACGGACTTCATCTGCACGCTCATGAACTTCACGTAATGCTTTGTGCAGGGTTTCAACAGGCACTGATGGCATGTTGCCTTCTAAAGCATCAACCAGACCCGCTAAAATTGCGTTTGGTACTAAGCCTTCTAGCCCTGACTCTAATAATTGTTGGCCAACTTGTAGACCAATACCGTAACTCGCTTGAGCTTCTACTGAATCAAAATTTTGGTTTGCCATTAAAATACCCATATGGTTTTTGATAAAAACCAAGAATAGCAGCCCCCCTGCTATGGGTAAACCCAAACCGTCAATCTAAATAATAAATTACCCCGATAGCGTATAAATTTGCTCAGTGTTCTCCGAAAAATCATATCAAGCACTTAAATTACTCAAAAACAGTGTTAGTATGCGTATAAATACGCCCAAGTTAATGCATTGCCTCATCAAGGAGGAGTGATGGTTAAACTGTCTAAATTTCATCGCTATGGTATCGCCGTATTAGCACTGATTGTTGTGGTTGCCCTGTTTTGGCCAACTGGCGATAAACCTTTGAATAATACGCCGCAAAATCAGCCTATTGTCATTCCCCCACCAACAACACCTGAGATCATTCCTGATCCTATTCAGACGCCATCTGGTCAAGAACCTGAAGGTAATATAGAGGAAATACCAACAGAACCTGAAATTGTGCCTGAGCCCATAGAACCTGTGCCAACAGAGCCACCACCAACAACACCAAAGACACAAGAGCCTCAGGTCACAAGCCCATCGGCAAATAAGTGGCAAAATTACCGCGTTCAAAAAGGGAAAACACTGGCGCAATTATTCCGTGATAATAATTTGCAGGCTAACGATGCCTTTATCATGGCTCGCGTTGAAGGGGTTGAAAAACCGCTAAGTAATTTACGTCAGGGGCAAAAAATTCGCTTAAAAGCAAATGAGAAAGGGGAAGTTCAGTTGCTGGAAACTACGGCTTCTGATGGAAAAACATATAGTTTTGCACGGTTAAGCGACGGCAGTTACTATCGTACACCTTAGGCGCTAATCATCGCTAAAATGGAATACTAGAAAACAAAAAACACCGGACTTAGCCGGTGTTTTTTATTGGTATTGCCGATAAGTCGACAATACCTACCATCATTATTGATTACTCAGCAACGATGATAACGTTCAGCTCTGCGAAAACATCACTGTGTAACTGGAAGTGAACTTCGTGGTCACCAGTAGTACGCAGAACGCCGTTTGGCAGGCGAACTTCGCTTTTCGCGATTTTAACGCCAGCTGCAGTTACTGCATCAGCGATGTCACGAGTACCGATTGAACCGAACAGTTTACCTTCGTCACCAGCTTTAGAAGCTAAAGTAACAGAACCCAGTGCAGTAACAGCTGCTGCACGAGCCTGTGCTGCTGCCAGAACGTCAGCTAATTTAGCTTCCAGTTCAGCGCGGCGAGCTTCGAAGAATTCGATGTTTTTCTTAGTTGCAGGAACAGCTTTACCCTGTGGAACTAAGAAGTTACGAGCATAGCCCGATTTAACGTTAACCTGATCACCCAGGCTACCTAGGTTAGCTACTTTATCAAGCAGAATAACTTGCATTACCTTATCCTCTTAAGTCGTTAATGGACTGTACCAATTACTGATGACGATCAGTATATGGTAACAGAGACAGGTAGCGAGCGCGCTTGATAGCACGAGCGAGCTGACGCTGATATTTTGCACGAGTACCGGTGATACGGCTTGGTACAATTTTACCACTTTCAGTGATATAGTTTTTCAGCGTTGCGATATCTTTATAGTCGATCTCTTGAACGCCTTCCGCTGTGAAACGGCAGAACTTGCGACGACGGAAATAACGTGCCATATGGCTAGTCTCCAGAATCTATCAAATCAATCTGCTCGGCATGGAGGACTATTTTGCTAATTCCATTACGCCCTTGATGGGTACTAATGAAACCGCTAACTGTAATCCAACTGCCGACCGTTAAACTGTGAGTATGAGCTTGTAAGGTTTGTCCGCTAACAATAATGGGCATTCTGCACCATGCTTGCCTTGACAATCCCGCTTCCAGTTGTTGTGAACGATGTTCTAAAACAAACTGACAATGTGGAATGCCTGACGGACTCACTTTTCGAATCAATGCTTTACAGACTGTGCCTGTTAGCACCAAACGATTAGTGGACACCTGCGCAATTACTCTTCAGAATCCCCAGTTTCTTCTACTTCTTCATCCTGATATTCATCAGAAAGGTCACGGCCACGACGTTCGTCTTTAGCTTTAACCATTGGAGAAGCTTCTGTTACTGCGTGTTTTAAGCGCATAACCATGCTGCGGATAACGGCATCGTTGAAGCGGAAGTTAGTTTCCAGCTCATCAATCGCTTCCTGCGGTGCTTCTACGTTCAGCAGAACATAGTGAGCTTTGTGCAGTTTGTTGATTGGGTAAGCCAGTTGACGGCGGCCCCAGTCTTCCAGACGGTGAATCTGACCTTGTGCGTTAGTGATTACTGCACTGTAACGCTCGATCATGCCCGGAACCTGTTCGCTTTGGTCAGGATGGACCATAAAAACGATTTCGTAATGACGCATTAGTAGTTGCTCCTTACGGATTATTAGCCTCCTGTCTGGGTTAACCGCGGCCCGCGGAGGCAAGGAACTTGTTGAGTGCGGCTAAAAAATTGACGCGTAACTATACCCACCCCTGAGATAAAACTCAAGAGATGGATGCAGTTTTACACAAATATTATTTTTCACCTGAAACAGGTAAGCGCTGGCGTACGGCTTCAAACAAGCAAACCCCTGTCGCCACTGACACATTCAGAGAGGAGACTGAACCTGCCATCGGGATGCTGATTAATTCATCACAATGCTCGCGGGTTAAACGGCGCATGCCTTCACCTTCTGCGCCCATCACTAATGCGATAGAGCCTGTCAGTTTGCTTTGGTATAAATTATGGTCTGCTTCACCCGCCGTCCCCACAATCCATACGTTGTATTCTTGCAATAAGCGCAATGTCCTTGCTAGGTTCGTCACACGAATAAGAGGAACATTTTCTGCCGCACCGCAAGCTACTTTTTTTGCAGTTGCATTCAATTGCGCCGATTTGTCTTTCGGAACAATCACTGCATGCACACCTGCTGCATCTGCGCTACGCAAACAAGCCCCTAAATTGTGGGGATCCGTCACGCCATCAAGTACCAGTAAAAATGGTGACGGTGTGCTTTCTAATAAATCGGGCAAATCACCTTCTTGGTATTGCTTACCTGGTAATACTTTCGCAATGATCCCTTGGTGAACAGCACCTTCAGTTTGGCTATCCATCCACTGGCGATTCGCGACTTGGACAACAACGCCTAGTGCTTCAATTTCATGCACGATAGGCATCAATCGGCGATCTTCACGCCCTTTTAGGATATACACTTCTTTAATGCGTTGCGGAGAACGCTCAAGCAAGGCTTTCACTGCGTGAATACCGTAAATAATTTCGCTCATAACAGTCTTATGTTTTAATCTAAATGAGGAAAGTGGCGCAAACACGCCACTTTCGTTAATTAACAAAGCACTACGCTAGCAAAAATATTAGCCCTCTTGTTTTGAGGATTTCTTCGCAACGCGTTTTGCTTTTAGTTTTGCTGTAATTTTCTTAGTTTTATCGGAAGGTTTTTTTCCCTTTCCTTTCCCTTTTGCATCAGCTTGTGCTTCGCTTTTTTTCCCTTTTTTCTCAGAACGGCGAAATGCAGAATCAGGCTCGAAGTTTTTATCTTTGCTCCCTTGCGCTTTACGGCGAGCTGGCCGCGTAGCATTTTTTACTTCTTGCTTCATTTTATCCCGTGCAGTTTTGCCTGGGGCTTTCGCTTTACGAGTTGTTGAAATTAACGCGAAATCAATGGTGCGTTCATCCATATGCACCGCTTCCACACGAATTTCCACTTCATCACCAAGTCGATAGGTCGTGCCTGATGATTCACCAATTAAGCGCTGGCCGACAGCATCATAACGGTAGTAATCGTTATCAAGGGTAGAAATATGTACTAAACCGTCAATAAACAAGTCATTGAGGCGAACAAAGAAGCCAAAGCCTGTCACACTGGTAATTAACCCCGTGAAAATTTGACCAACTTGGTCTTGCATAAAGTCACACTTCAACCAATCAGCCACATCGCGCGTTGCTTCATCGGCACGACGCTCTGTCATCGAACAGTGTTCACCCAGTTGCAACATGCTGTCCATATCAGAGTGCCAGCCGCCTGTTTCTGTCCAGCGCTTATCTGAATGGCCATATTCTTTTGCCAACAAATATTTGATACCACGGTGCAACGTTAAGTCAGGATAACGACGAATTGGCGAGGTAAAGTGCGCATACGATTTCAGCCCTAGACCAAAGTGACCGCGGTTTTCAGGGTCATAAATCGCTTGTTTCATCGAACGCAAGATCATGGTTTGCAGCAATTCGTGATCAGGGCGCTCAGCCACTTCATTCATCACTTGTGCATAATCTTTTGGCTCTGGCTTCATACCACCAGGCAATGTGAGCCCTAACTCGCTAAATACTGAACGTAAATTCATTACGCTCTCTTCTTTTGGACGATCATGCACACGGTATAACGCAGGCTCTTCGTTTTTCTCCACAAATCTAGCCGCCGCAATGTTAGCTAAAATCATGCATTCTTCAATTAATTTGTGTGCATCATTTCGCTCGACAGGTTCAATACTTTCAATACGGCGCTCTGCATTAAAAATAAATTTCGCCTCTTCCGATTCAAAGGATATCGCCCCACGCTCAATTCGTGCCGCATCTAATGCTTTGTATAACTGATGTAAATGTTCAATATGTGGAACCAATGCTTTGTAATGTTCACGCAGTTCTTCATCACCTTCCAAGATTTTCCATACTTTTGTATAGGTCAACCTTGCATGGGAATTCATCACTGCTTCATAGAATTTATAGGAAGACAGCTTCCCTGAGGCCGATACCGTCATTTCGCACACCATACACAGGCGATCGACCCCTGGGTTCAATGAGCAAAGGCCATTAGAAAGAACTTCAGGCAACATCGGCACAACTTGAGATGGGAAATATACTGAGTTACCGCGGCTACGCGCCTCAGTATCTAACGATGTTTGCGGGCGCACATAATAGCTAACATCCGCAATTGCGACCCATAAACGCCAGCCACCGCCTTTTTTCGGCGCACAATGAACAGCATCATCAAAATCGCGAGCATCTTCACCATCGATAGTGACCAATGGTAAATCACGCAAATCCATACGCCCTTTTTTCGCAGACTCAGGCACATGTTCACTTAAATCAGCGACTTGTTTTTCAACTTGTGGCGGCCATGAATGGGGAATTTCGTGAGTACGCAGCGCGATTTCAACCGCCATACCCGTTCCCATTGTTTCCCCAAGCACTTCGATAATATTCCCGACTGCTTGAGAACGACGTTGTGGGCGAGTCACTAACTCAACAACCACCACGTTACCCATGCGAGCACCGCAAATACGGTCTTTCGGGATCAAGATATCAAAACTGAGACGACTATCATCTGGCACCACAAACCCCATGCCCGACTCAATAAAATAGCGGCCTACAATTTGGTTGTTTCTTGGCTCTAATACGCGAACCACGCGCACTTCAGTACGACCTTTACGGTCTTGCCCATATGGCTGTGCTAAAATCACATCGCCGTGCAGCGCACGTTTCATCTCATCTTGAGATAAATAATAATCTTCTTTTTTACCCTCAACACGCAGAAAGCCGTAGCCATCGCGATGGCCAATAACCTTTCCTTTTAATAAATCTAAACGCTCTGGCAATGCATAACATTGACGGCGTGTGAACACGAGTTGACCATCACGTTCCATTGCTCTTAAACGGCGGCGTAAAGCTTCTAATTCATCTTCCGTAGAAAGATTGAGTAACTGGGCGATTTCTTCGCGATTAGCTGGGGCAGTACGTTTCGAGATTAAGTCGAGGATGAATTCTCGGCTTGGAATTGGGGATTCGTATTTTTCTGCTTCTCTTTCCTGAAAAGGATCTTGTGACATCGTTACCTCCGTTGTCATCAGAATTCATAACTACTGCGAATATTAATCAAGCAGTAATTGATAGAGCGGGGTGTTATCTTTCACCATGTCCGCCAGCGTATATTGATCAAGTTCTTGTAAAAACTGCTGTATTGCTTGGTGTAGCACACCTTTTAAACGACACGCAGGTGTTATGTGGCAAAACTCACCACTACAATTAACAAGGGTTAGGGGTTCTAATGCTCTAACAACATCCCCTATACGAATTGATTCTGCTGGTTGCCCTAGTGTAATCCCGCCATTTTTGCCACGAGTGGCTTTTATATAACCTAAATGACTGAGCTGATTGATAATTTTAACCATATGATTACGTGAAACGCCATAAACGTCCGTCACCTCTGTAATACTGGTCATCTTCCCTTCACCCAGAGAAGCCAGATAAATAAGCGCTCGTAATCCATAGTCGGTAAAACTCGTCAGTTGCACAATCACCTCAAAATTTTGGCTTTTACTTATACGACCAAAATGAGTTGGTCGAAAATTTTCTCACGTATTTTAATTGCAAATAACCTAATTTGAACCTAAATCCCACTTGGTTATGCACAAAATATAGCATGCAAATAAATTATGTGTTCATAAATACAGTTTAGCGTATTACGTATCGCAAATATGCATCTAATTGCACAGAATCTGCACACAAAAGTAACTTAGTTCAATCATTATGGGGAATTTTGACTGTTTTATCAAAGAAGTTGCATCGCGGAGGGAGGTAAAGCAGTAAAAAAACTGCGCCTGTATTAGGCGCAGTCAATGTTATTACTCAACGTCAAACGGGTCACGCAGGATCATCGTTTCAGAACGATCTGGACCAGTTGAAATAATATCAACAGGAATACCCGTTAATTCTTCAACACGTTTGATGTAGTTCAACGCTGCTTGCGGCAGTAATTCTCTTTGCTTCACACCAAAAGTGGTTTCTTTCCAACCTGGCATGGATTCGTAAACTGGCTCTAAACCATCCCACTCATCCGCAGCTAAAGGCGTTGTTTCAAGCACTTTGCCATCTGGACGACGGTAGCCCACACAGATTTTCACTTCTTCTAAACCGTCTAAAACGTCCAGTTTAGTCATGCAGAAACCTGACAGTGAGTTGATTTGTACCGCGCGGTTGATTGCAACGATATCTAACCAACCAGTACGACGTTTACGACCCGTCGTTGCACCAAATTCTTGGCCTTTTTCACGCAGGAATTCGCCCACTTCGTCAAACAATTCGGTTGGGAATGGACCCGCACCAACACGTGTTGAGTAAGCTTTGATAATACCCAGTACGTAATTAACATAACGAGGGCCTAAACCAGAACCTGTTGCAACACCACCCGCGGTGGTATTTGAAGAGGTTACATACGGATAAGTACCGTGGTCAATGTCCAATAATGTGCCTTGTGCACCTTCAAACATCACAAATTCGTTGTTCTGGCTTGCTTTGTACAGCAGATCAGACACATCGATTACCATGCCTGTCAGGATATCGGCCACTGCCATGATATCATCCAGTGTTTTTTGATAATCAACAGCAGGTTCTTTATAGTAATTAACGAGTTGGAAGTTATGGTATTCGACGATTTCTTTTAATTTTTCTGCGAAAGTTGCTTTATCGAATAAGTCACCAACACGTAAGCCGCGACGAGCAACTTTATCTTCGTAAGCAGGACCAATACCACGACCCGTTGTTCCAATCGCTTTGGAACCACGTGCTTTTTCACGGGCGTTATCTAATGCAACATGATAAGGCAGGATCAGTGGGCATGCTTCTGAAAGACGTAAGCGTTCGCGAACTGGAACACCGCGGTCTTCCAATTCTTTCATCTCTTTCATTAATGCGTCAGGCGCAAGAACAACGCCATTAGCGATAATACTGATGACATTTTCACGAAGAATACCGGATGGAATTAAGTGGAGAACGGTTTTTTCACCGTTTACAACAAGCGTATGGCCAGCATTATGGCCGCCCTGATAGCGAACTACATATTTAGCGCGCTCTGTCAGCAAGTCGACGATCTTGCCCTTCCCTTCGTCACCCCATTGGGTGCCCAGTACGACAACGTTCTTACCCATTTCGAAATACACTCGGTTGCTTAAAAATGAATTCTACCATCAAAAATGAACTGTTCCAGTGATATTTTGGCATTACTAAAATTTTTTTCTGGAAAGCAAGTTAAATGGTATTTTTATTTCTGCCGTAAACCCAAAATGAATGTAACCAGTTGAGCAGCTTAAATTTTCCCTGAAAAATCCTATACTTAAAACGACAGGCGAAAAAAAGCCCACCGAAGCGGGCTTTTCTTTAATAGATTAACAGTTATTTTGCTAGGTTGCACGCAACTTAGTCTGATTATTTATTAATCTGTTGCACGAAGCTTAGTTGGTGCTTTCATGAAGCGGAAGAAGTCTGTGTCTGGGCTTAATACCATCACGTCTTCACCACTCTTGAAGCTTTGCTCGTAAGCACGCAAGCTACGAATAAACGCATAGAACTCTGGATCTTGGTTGAATGCATCAGCAAACAGTTTTGTTGCCATTGCATCGCCTTCACCTCGGTAGGTCAGCGCGGTACGCTCTGCTTCTGCCAGTGTTTCAGTTACAGTTTTATCTGCAACCGCACGGATCTTAGTCGCTTCTTCTTGACCTTGTGAACGGTGTTGACGTGCAACCGCTTCACGCTCTGCACGCATACGTGCATAGATAGCTTCAGAAACTTCGTTTGGCAGTTCGATACGTTTAATACGCACGTCGACAACTTCGATACCTAACGCCGCCATACTGTTTGCATTCACAACCAGTGGCTTCAAGTTAGTTTCTTGTTCTACACGTTTTGCGGCATCCGCAATCGCTGCATCTGCTTCTTTTGTCGCATCATCAATTGCCGTACCTTTGTTCAAGGCATCACGTACATCAACGGTTAAACGACCACGTGAATCAGTAATGATATCTTTAACGCTTAAACGACCAAACTCAGAACGTAAACGGTCACTAAATTTACGTTTTAACAGGGTTTCTGCTTGATATGGGTTACCACCGCCAGTTGCTACATAGTAGCGACTGAAATCAGTGACACGCCATTTCAGGTAGGAGTCCACCATTAAATCTTTGTTTTCGCTTGTCAAATAACGGTCAGCTTGGATTTCCAATGTCTGAATACGTGCATCTAACATTTTCACAGTTTCAATAAATGGCACTTTGAAATGCAAACCTGGCTCATAAATGATCGGTTTGTTTTCAGAATCACGCAGAACCTTACCAAAACGCAATACAATGCCGCGGTCAGTTTGAGGAACAATAAAGATAGATGCGTATGCAACTGCCAAGATGGCAATAACGATAACAATTAGCGATTTACGCATGATTATTGTCTCCCTACTCTAACAGCATCACCACGAACAGCGCTGTTTGGCTGTGCAGGCGTTGCAGCAGATGATGACGAATTAATGCTTGGCGTCGCCATTCTTGCTGACGGATTAACTTTTGATGTTGAAGCCGCATCTGAATTTGTACCACGCATGATTTGGTCAAGCGGCAGCACTAACATGCTGTTGCTCTTATCATTCGCAATAACTTTACGTGTATTACTTAACACACGCTCCATCGTATCGATGTAAAGACGCTCACGAGTGATTTCTGGTGCTGCACGGTATTCAGGTAGCATTTTCGCAAAGCTTGCGACCTCACCCTCTGCTTTGAAGACCACACTCGCTTTATACGCTTCGGCTTCTTCAATCAGGCGTTGTGCGTTACCTTTTGCCAGTGGAAGAACTTCATTTCGATAAGCGTGCGCTTCACGAATAGTTTTTTGTTCTTCTTCCCTTGCTGAGATTACGTCATCAAATGCTGCTTTAACATCTTCAGGTGGACGCGCTGCTTGGAAGTTGACATCCAGCAGTGTGATACCCATTTTGTATGGTGCAATTGTCGCTTCAAGCTCTTTTTGTGTCACATCACGGATAAAGGCTCGATTCGTAGTCAATACTTGCTCCATGGCAGATTGACCAATAACACCACGCACAGCACTGTCTAACGCCTGACGCAGACTGTTGTCTGGGTTAGTCACGCTAAATAAATATTGCGCAGGGTCAGTCACACGGTATTGAACGTTCATTTCAACGCGGATCACGTTTTCATCTGACGTCAACATCATGCCGTTAGTCGCTTGCTCACGTACAGTTTCTACGTTGACAGGCACGACTCTATCAATGAATGTTGGCTTCCAGTTCAAACCTGGCCCAACAACACCACTGTATTCACCAAAACGTAACACTACGCCACGGTCACTTTCTTTGATGGTGTAGAAGCCTGAACCTGCCCAGACAACTACAATAGCAGCAAGTGCTAACATCCCTAAACGACCACTGATTTGTGAAGGCTGTTTGTTATCGCCATCACCACCGTTGCCGCCTTTGTTCCCACCTAGCTTGCTACCTATTTTACGAAAGAGATCGTCGAGATCATAAGCCCCACGTTTTCGACCACCTTTGTTTCCGCCAGAGTTGCCGCCTTTATTGCCGCTTCCCCACGGATCGCGGTCTTGTCCGTCATTACCGGGCTGATTCCACGCCATGTTTTAGCTCCATTCTTTATGATTGATTTTCAGGGCTAAGAGCTCCGCTCAACACACTGGAAGTATGCCGAGTTTGTGTGTCTCTTAATATCAATTCCATTGCCTGGCTACGTTGTTAAACCACGTAGTCAGATAATTGCTGCTCTTGTTTACACAAACGTCGCCAATCCACCATTGGCATACGCACCTCAAGGCCGATTGAACCGTCATCTTCCAACCATTCACGTTCGATTGACTGGAGTTGATAAAAACGGCTACGCAAACGACCTTCGTTTGGTGGTAAACGCAATTCATAATGTGCGATTTCACCAGAAAGGCGTTCCGTCAATGCTTGTAACAGCAATGGGATACCTTCACCTGTTTGCGCCGAAACCCAGACACGAACAGGGTTGTTATCCTCATCTCTGTCAATACGCGGGACAAAATCTTCCAGCATATCAACTTTGTTCATCACTAAAAGTGCTGGTATTTCATCCGCTTCAATTTCTTCCAACACGCTTTCAACCGCATGGATATTTTCATCCAAGCGAGCATCTGCTGCATCGATAACGTGCAGCAGTAACGTTGCTTCACGAGTTTCTTGCAGGGTTGCTTTAAATGCGGCAACCAAATCATGTGGTAAGTGGCGAATAAAACCCACTGTATCTGCTAAAACGACAACACCGACATCTTCGACATTAATACGGCGAAGCGTTGGGTCAAGTGTCGCAAATAGCTGATCTGCAGCATAAACATCTGCAGACGTCATACGGTTAAATAAACTCGATTTACCCGCATTGGTATAACCCACGAGAGAAATTGTCGGAATATCCGCTTTACTTCTCGCTTGACGCCCTTGTTCACGCTGTTTTTCTACCCGGCTAAGCCGCGATAAAATCTGTTTGATTTTATCCCTTAATAACCGACGGTCTGTTTCAAGTTGAGTTTCACCAGGACCACGCAAACCAATCCCGCCTTTTTGGCGCTCAAGGTGTGTCCATCCTCTCACTAAGCGAGTGGATAAATGACGTAACTGTGCCAATTCAACTTGAAGTTTACCTTCATGCGTACGCGCCCGTTGAGCAAATATATCTAAAATTACCCCTGTACGGTCAACCACCTTACATTGGCAAATCCTTTCGAGATTACGTTCTTGAGCAGGGCTTAGCGTGTGATTAAACAACACCACATCTGCGCCACTTTCCTCAACGGCTTGGGCTATCTCTTCAGCTTTTCCTTCCCCAACAAAAAACTTTGGGTGAGGTGCCTTACGACTGCCTGTGACTATTTGTACTGGCTTTACCCCAGCAGACGTCACGAGTGACTCAAACTCTGCCAGATTATCAACGTCTTTTTCTTGGGAAAAAAAGACATGGACTAACACAGCAAGCTCACCGCCTTCATACCTATCAAACAAGGTGCAACCTCTTAGGCTAAACAATAATTGCAAAGGAAAACACAGGTACAGTCTCCCTACCCATGCTTTCCTTGTCTTTTAGCGTACAAACTTACTCAGTTACTTCGCCATCCTGCGATGCAGGTGCACCCGAATGGTAATTACCATTACCTGCGCTACCACCTGTTGTGCCACTGTGGTGAGAAACAGGACGTGCAGGGACAACAGTAGAGATAGCGTGCTTATAAACCATCTGGCTAACTGTGTTTTTCAATAAAATGACAAATTGATCAAAAGATTCAATTTGCCCCTGCAATTTGATGCCATTAACGAGATAAATAGAGACCGGAACCCTTTCACGACGTAATGCGTTCAGGAACGGATCTTGCAAAGATTGCCCCTTAGCCATTCTATGTTTTCCTTATTTTGTTGTTTTTAAAAGAGAATCTTTATGATTCCAAAAGTAACTACTCAAAAATTGCGCTTAACGTTCTAATTGTACACAAACATCAGTCCTATGCACGTACTACCTGCATAACTGTGTCAAGCGCCTGCTGAGGTTGCTCACTATCTAACCACTGAACATTATCCCAGCTTCTTAACCAGGTAATCTGGCGTTTTGCCAATTGGCGTGTTGCACAAATTCCCCGATAAACCATTTCATCATGGCTAATTTCGCCGTCCAAGTATGACCACATTTGCCGATAGCCCACACAACGAATGGCGGGAAGATCAACATGTAAATCACCTCGGTGGTAAAGAGCACGGACTTCCTCTTCAAAACCAGCGTCTATCATCAGATGAAAGCGTTGTTCTATGCGTTCATGTAAAATTTTACGATCTTGTGGCGCAATAGCAAACTGAAACACATTATAAGGCAATTCTTCCCCTGCTGTTTGTGTCATTTCAGTCAAAGTTTGTCCTGAAATGAGATATACCTCTAAAGCACGGGATAATCTTTGTGGATCATTAGGATGGATCCTAGCCGCAGCAACAGGGTCGACCTCCGCTAAACGGCGATGGATTTCACTCCATCCATGTTCTTGCGCTATCTGTTCTATTTGGGTGCGCACATTTGCATCAGCAGAAGGTAATGGTGAAAGTCCTTCTAACAATGCTTTGAAATACAACATAGTACCGCCAACAAGTAACGGTATTTTACCCTGAGCAGTAATCTCACTCATTACTTTTAATGCGTCACGACGAAAATCAGCAGCAGAATAAGGTAGAGCTGGATCGAGAATATCAATCAAACGATGAGGGGCTTGGCTGAGTTCCTCGGCTGTTGGCTTTGCTGTACCAATATCCATTCCACGGTAAATTAACGCCGAATCGACACTAATAATTTCCACAGGCAAATGCTTGCGAAGTTCTATCGCTAAAGCGGTTTTACCTGAAGCAGTCGGCCCCATAAGGAATATTGCATCAGGTTTTTTCTGAGTTACTAAATCACTCATTTGTTAGTGTAGCTACCACGGATTGTAAATTAATTAATTGTAATAATGTTGGCGGGGGATTTTTTACCCACTGCGGACAAATCCGCTCAACATCAGCCAGCAACTGAACAGCCTGTGCTAAACTCCAACTTTCTTCTGTTTTCACCTGTGAAACCGCTTTGGCTAGCCATTGTGCGATATCTTGTTGTGTGATGCTTTCTTTTGTCGATAAAAAACCGATCAAATCTGAAAAAAGTTGCGATAAATTTTGTGTTCTTAATGGTAACGATACCGTATGAATTGTTACTTTTCCATGAAATATCGTGGCTTCGATACCAAATATTGCCAATTGTTCCTTGTACCGCTGTAAAACCTCTATTTCATCGTTTTTAAGTGACAATTTTAGCGGTATCAAAAGAGGTTGTGGCTTGAGGTTTTCACCCTCTGGCGACAATTGCGCTAATTTCAATAAATAATTAGCTTCCGTTAAGGATAACAGGATTAGTCCCAACGAAGACTCAATTAATGCAAAGTTTTTTGAGTAAATTGTCAATACTTTACCAAAAAGGTAGTTATCCGCATTTTTTGCTACAGGTTGTGAAGAAACTTGAGACGTATCCACAGGTTGGCGCTCAGGAAAAAGCGGTTTTTTCTCCGTTTCAGGAACTGGAATTGACATCAAGCTTTGGTAAAGGTCTCCCGCTTTTTTATCGTAGTTAGTGCCGTAGTTTTTCTGCTCTACATTCCCGACGAATTGTGATGCGGATTTGGGCAGGGAAGAACTTGATGTCGCCGTGGTTGCAGGCTTATAAGCGACCTGCGGTTCACGAGCGGTTCTCTCAGCCTGTGGCAATGATTCGGTATAATTTGGTTTCGAAGTTGGTGTTGGGGAAGAAAAATAATTCCCTCCTGCTGAAGACCGGTTTTCGAGCTCAGCATGTACTGGCTCTATTCCTGGTAATTCACTTATTGATGCCGCTTCAAGGAGTACTGTACGTACGGCTTGATAAATAAAATCATGTACTAACCGCGCTTGGTGAAAACGTACCTCATGTTTCGCTGGATGGACGTTTACATCCACTTGTTTCGGATCAATGGTTAAATACAAGACATAAGCGGGCTGTTGATTGTCTTCTAAATAGCCTTCAAATGCTTGGCGGATAGCATGGTTAATTAACCGGTCGCGCATCATCCGTCCATTCACATAGCAATACTGAGTTTCACTCACAGGAGTATTCGATGGGGAAACCACCCAGCCTTTAATTGCCAGGTCGCTGTGCTCCCAAGATAACGCTAATGCGCCTTGCATAAAGCCGGTACCGCAAATAGTCCCAAGCCGCCTTTCTTGCTGCACTTCATCATGGGCAGCACGGTACTGTTTCACCAGTTTTCCGTTATGAGTCAAATTAATAGACACATCAGGACGCGATAATGCAATGCGGCGAACCACTTCATCAATATGGCCAAATTCGGTTTTTTCAGTGCGCATAAATTTGCGCCTTGCAGGGGTATTATAAAAGAGATCGAGGACTTCAACCGTCGTACCATTAGGATGCGCTGCAGGCTTTACTGTGACTTCCATATCCCGCCCTTCAGCGTAAGACTGCCACGCTTCGGTTTGTTCCGCGGGTTTTGACGTCAACGTTAATCGTGAAACAGAGCTGATGCTCGCTAATGCTTCACCGCGAAAGCCCATACTCATAATGGCTTCAAGGTCATCGAGCGTCGCAATTTTACTGGTCGCATGGCGCGCAAGGGCGAGGATTAATTCATCTTTGTTAATCCCACAGCCATTATCACGAATACGGATCAGTTTCTCTCCACCACGCTCAATATCAATATCAATGCGTGTTGCCTTGGCATCAAGACTGTTCTCAACCAGCTCTTTTACGACAGATGCAGGCCTTTCGACCACCTCACCCGCCGCAATTTGGTTCGCTAATTGAGGAGAGAGAATATGTATTGCCATCGCTCAATTCCTTATTTAGGTGCAGCTTGAATCGGATTCGCAAGGAAATATTGGCGCAATCCTAAGTGAATGGCCTCAGCCACTGCATCTTGGAATTCATTGGATTTGAGCAGTTGCTCTTCCGCTGCATTACTGATGAAGCCTGTTTCAACCAAGATTGACGGAATATCGGGAGAACGCAGAACCCCAAGGCTGGCATGCTCTGGCGTTTTTTTATGGATATTACCCACTTTTCTCAATTGCTGAATAACTTGAACAGCGACATCATAGCCCACGCGCTGAGAGTGGCCGAACTGCAAATCCAATACTGCTTGGCTTAAATACGGATCTGCACCACTGAGCGCATCCCCTGCACCGCCTAATAATTCAGATTGTTTTTCACGTTGTTCTAACCAGCTACCTAACTCACTATTTGCACGACGATTTGATAATACCCAAACAGAGGCACCTCGTGCGCTGCTGTTAGGTGCTGAGTCCGCATGGATGGATACCAACATGTTCGCGCCTTTTTTACGAGCAACATCGGAACGTCCACTAACAGAAATAAAGTAGTCGCCATCACGCGTCATAGCGGGTTTGAACATAGGGTCAGCTTCAAGACGCTGATAGAGTTTTTTCGCAACACTCAGAGTCACATCTTTCTCTTTATAACCATTTTTCCCAATCGCGCCAGGATCTTTACCACCATGCCCTGCATCAATAGCGATCACCACCTGTTTGCTGCCTTTAGGCATATTTTTGTATTTTACAGGGGCAGGCGTTGAAACAGGCGCTGGATTATTCATTTTTAACGGTTTGTCCTGCGTGTTATTGACCACAGGAGCAACATTATTATTGGTGCGATTAAATGACGTTGAACTGGTTGAGTTACCTGTTGAAATCGTCAGAACTAATTGATATTCGCCACCCACTTGCTTTAAAACAGCTTTGGTTTTTGCGACGCGGGATAGCTCCATCACCAGACGTTTATGTTGGTTATCAGAAGGTTGGCTTGAACGCACCACTTTTACCAAATCCCCTGCAGGCACTTTTAGGGGCAAGCCAAGGATTTCACCTCGTTGCTTTACATCAACAACCAGTCGCTCAGGTGAATGCAAGGGAAAATAAGAGTAATCAGGCTTACCGTCAATAAAGCTTAGTGTGACCTCAGCTTGTGATGGGCTATTATTCACTTGAATATTAGACAGTGTTGCGGCTTGTGCTTGCATAGCAAAAAGCCATGCGAATGAAAGCATAAAAAGGACAAAAGCCGCCAAAAAACCCTTTCTTGTTATTCTGTGCATTGATGCATTCAACATGAGCAATAAGTTCCTTAGAATTGGGGTAATGCTTCTAACAACGACTCCCCATTTGCAGACAAAGCAACGATGTGAGCCTGACGCCCCTCATCTTGATATGTGAGATGGAGCTCAAGATCCGCTTCAGGTAAAAAACCTTTACCTTGTTGCGGCCATTCAACCAAGCAGATCGAGTTTTCAGAAAAATAGTCACGAATACCCATAAATTCAAGTTCTTCAGGATCTGCTAGACGATAGAGATCAAAGTGAAAAACATAACGATCCGCTAATTCATAAGGTTCAACCAGTGTGTAAGTTGGACTTTTTACATGGCCTTGATGACCCAAAGCTTGTAAGAAACCACGACTAAACGTGGTTTTTCCCGCACCGAGATCACCATACAGGTGAATTACCACACCTTGATGGCAAGCACCTGCAATTGCGCGACCAAGCGCAACAGTTTGCGCTTCATCAGCAAGTTGTATTCTACGTTCTTTCATAGTGTTCTTTTGTGGCATTATTGATGGGCTGTGTCGCCAAATTATTGTCTAATGACTGTTATCTGTATCCGAGAGGAAGCCTGTTTCAGTTCTTCCAAATACCATTGACTATATTAACCTAAGCGCCGTCATTTTTCTTAATTAACATTGCTGAAACTATCAGATCAGAAATATCTTATAATAGATCTGAACACCGAAAGGCACTCTTTTCATCAATTTTGAGAAAAAATCGCTTCCATGGTAGAGTGCCAGCCGTTTTATTTTACTGTGACAGGATCTGATGGCAGCATTTCTCGATCTCAACCTTCTCGCTCAACTTATCAAACAATGGGGCATTGAAGCAGGCTTCCAACAGGTGGGGATCTGCGATACTGACCTGTCCGCGGAAGAACCCAAACTGCAGGCATGGCTCGACAAGCAATACCACGGTGAAATGGAATGGATGAACCGCCACGGAATGATGCGGGCACGTCCCCATGAGCTCCATCCTGGCACTTTACGGGCCATCAGTGTTCGCATGAACTATTTGCCCGCCAAAGCGGCGTTTGCCAGCACACTGAATAACCCTGAGCTCGGGTATGTTAGCCGCTACGCCCTTGGTCGCGACTATCATAAGCTATTAAAAAAACGCTTAAAAGCCCTTGCAGATCGTATTTTAGCTTACTGCCGTGAATTTGATGGGGCGCTCCTTGCGGATGGTACAACCGTTGAGGATCTTAATTTTCGTCCATTTGTTGACTCTGCGCCAATCTTAGAGCGGCCTCTTGCCGTTAAAGCTGGCCTAGGGTGGACTGGAAAGCACTCATTGGTATTAAATCGTGAAGCAGGCTCGTGGTTTTTCCTTGGAGAACTGCTGATCAACCTACCTGTTCCTGTCGATAAACCCATTGAAGATGACTGCGGCCGCTGCGTTGCCTGTATGACAACCTGCCCAACAGGCGCCATTGTTGAGCCTTATACTGTTGATGCAAGACGCTGTATTTCCTATTTAACAATTGAACTTGATAGCGCGATACCTGAAGAGTTTCGCCCATTAATGGGTAACCGAATTTATGGCTGTGATGACTGCCAATTAATTTGCCCATGGAACCGTTTCTCCCAACTCACTGACGAAGAAGATTTTAGCCCAAGGCAAGCGCTGCATACGCCAGAGCTTCTTGAATTATTTGCGTGGGATGAAGACAGGTTTTTGAAGGTAACGGAAGGCTCTGCAATCCGCCGTATTGGCTATATTAAATGGTTAAGAAACATCAGTGTTGCACTGGGCAATGCGCCTTATCAAGATAGTATTGTGCTTGCATTAAAAAATAGGTTGGGGATCAATGAAATGTTAGACGAGCACTTTCATTGGTCTATACAACAACAGCTTAGCCGACGTCTTGAGAACCAAGTGACAATTCAAACTTCACAACAAAAACGCCTTGTACGGGCGATTACTAAAGGTTTACCTCGCGACGCCTAAAAAAAGGCCTGCTATATAACTGAAATCTATAATTGTCAAATCGATGTGAATAAAATAAAAAATCGCTTTGCAGACAATAGGTAAAGAATTTGCAAGTTGTGCTTAGCACATTTTCAAAAAATAAATTCATCGACTATAAATCAATGAGTTACAGATAAGAGTTCTGATTATCTTTACCTGACAGTAAGAAAAGAATAGTGAAGTTAGCCTGTGGATAACTCTGTGCAATAAGTTATTTCAAATTGGCATATAGATGGGTCGCAACTCAACAAGCTGTGGATAACTTTTTGATGCTGAATTGTGAAGAAAAATGCTGATTTTACGTTAACTACTCGAAAAAAGTTGCCAAAAAACTAGGTTAAAACGAAAATTTGCCTGAGTTAAATAAAAAACACATTTTTGTTTATTATTTAAACTTTTACCTTAAGGACATAAATACCTTTAGAATGCCCTATTACTGAGGGGTGGCTATTCTATGGTGACCCGAAGTTGAATGCAAGCAAAAATCCAAATTAGATCCAAGAAAGATCGGCGAAGGCGTGTGGATCCTAGCTTAGCAAGGGTACCAACAATAAAATTACGTACAAAAAACCGTTAGATGAAATTAGTAATTCCACTTAATGCTTTAATACTAAAATATCATTTGGATTAAAATTATAAAGAAAAAACTGAGACGATATAAACAAGAGATTGGAGCGGGAAACGAGACTCGAACTCGCGACCCCGACCTTGGCAAGGTCGTGCTCTACCAACTGAGCTATTCCCGCATTTGGTGGGTACTGCAATTTTACTAAAACACTAAGAAAGTTTGGAGCGGGAAACGAGACTCGAACTCGCGACCCCGACCTTGGCAAGGTCGTGCTCTACCAACTGAGCTATTCCCGCATCACGAAAATAGTGCTTTAGCTAAAACATCAAGAAAGCTTGGAGCGGGAAACGAGACTCGAACTCGCGACCCCGACCTTGGCAAGGTCGTGCTCTACCAACTGAGCTATTCCCGCATACATTTCTGGATGTTTTCCGCGCCGATATTATTACAAAAACTTCATCGGTACGGGGAGCGCATTATACGAAAAATTCAGAGACTAGCAAGTCTTTGCACTCAAAATTTTTATTTTTTTGTTCGTTTGTCGACAAAATAGTCATAATGGTGATTTTATCAACACACGTTGTAAAAACCTGATTTCAATACATTAACATTGGTAACTTTTAAAATTTAGATGGGGTATACAATAACAATTAACGGCTTACTTAGCCCAATCCTCCAACCTTAGGCCATCAACCCTCTCAAACTCTCTGGTATTATTTGTGACCACAATCAAACCTTTACTTCTTGCATGTGCAGCAATATGCAAGTCATTTTCACCAATTCGCCGACCTTGCCTTTCAAGAGATGCTCTTATATCACCATAATGCAAAGCGGCTAAATCATCGTAAGGTAAAACCATTAACCGAGAAACAAAATCACTCACTACCGAAAGATTTTTGGCGGGATTCATGCTTTTTTCCGCCCCAAAAACAAGCTCAGCTAACGTTATACTTGATATCGCTAGCTGGCTTGCATACTGATTAAACTTAGGTAATAAGGATTCTGGACGGCGCTTTATCGTAAAAATAACAATATTTGTATCGAGTAAATATTTAATCATCAAACGATTCTCTTTGTGTTGGAACCTGCTCTGCTCGTGATGATAAGAAGTCATCGGTTATTGCAGGTTCAGACAAAAAGAAGCTATCCCATGAATTTTGAACGGGTGTAATTATTCGTTCTTTGCCTTTCGCTCTGACAATGACATCCTTCACATCATCAGGAAAACGTAATTCAGCGGGTAAGCGAACATTTTGGGTACGATTACTCATAAAAACTTTACCATGCTGGATCATATGAGCCTCCTCAACCAATGCAATATAGCATAAGTATATAGCAGCCTTGTTATTGTTGCAATATTGAGTAAAAAAGGTAAATTTTCAATTTTTTGTATTAAAAAAAGCCGCCTCAAGGGCGGCATCTTCATTAATTCAATATTTAATCTTTAATAAAGGTCTCTCGATAATAAGCCAGCTCAGCGACTGATTCACGAATATCATCAAGCGCTTGGTGGGTATTTTTCTTCGAAAAACCCGTTAAAATTTCAGGCTTCCAACGACGAGCAAGTTCTTTCAATGTGCTCACATCTAAATAACGATAATGAAAATAACTTTCTAATTCAGGCATATAATTAAATAAGAAGCGTCTATCTTGCCCAACGCTGTTACCACAAATTGGCGATGCACCTTTAGGCACCCATTTCTCAAGGAACTCAATCGTGGCTAGTTCTGCTTCGCGTTCGCTTACTGTGCTTTTACGTACACGTTCAACTAAACCGCTTCCTGTATGCGTATTCACATTCCATTCGTCCATCAGAGCCAGTTGCTCATCTGTCTGATGAACTGCAATCACAGGGCCTTCTGCTAAAATATTAAGATGGCTATCTGTTACAATGGTCGCAATTTCAATAATGCGATCACGAACGGGATCGAGGCCAGTCATTTCTAAATCGATCCAAATTAAATTATTCTCATTCTTTTGCATGATATACCCTAACTGCATTCTGTGAAGTTAAGGTATGATAGCACTCTTCATGCCTTAATGCGTGAGTGATATTCCAACGACAGCCAATAGTGAAGAGAGGACAGGTGGCTAAACAGAAACTTTCGAAAGGCCAACAGCGCCGAGTTCAAGAAAATCATCAAAAAAGACTGAAAAAACAAAAAACAGTTGAAATCGATGATAGCCAATTAGGTGAAGCACAAGAAGGCTTAGTCATTAGCCGCTTTGGGCAACATGCTGATATTGAAGCGAACGACGGCACCATTCAACGCTGTAATTTGCGCAGAACTATTTCATCCCTCGTCACAGGGGATAACGTGGTGTGGCGCCCTGCGTTGAATACACAAACTGAGATCAAGGTTAATGGCATTGTCGAAGCTGTTCATGAGCGCCACTCTGTACTTACTCGCCCTGATTATTACGATGGTTTGAAACCAATCGCTGCAAACATCGACCAAATTGTCGTTGTTTCTGCAATTTTGCCAGAACTTTCGCTCAATATTATCGACCGCTATCTTGTCGCCTGCGAAACAATTGGCATTCAACCGATTATCGTCCTCAACAAAGTTGACCTACTTGATGACGAAAACCGTGAGTGGGTGAGCGACTTGATGACAATTTACAGCGAAATTGGCTACCAAGTGTTAGAAGTCTCCAGCCATACTAATGAAGGAATGGAAGCACTTACTAACGCGCTAGCAGGGAAAGTTTCAGTATTTGTGGGTCAATCAGGTGTCGGTAAGTCCAGCTTACTCAATGCATTGCTCCCGCATAACGAAGAAACCATTTTAGTTAACGATGTTTCAGATAACTCAGGTCTGGGGCAACATACCACAACGACTGCCCGCTTATACCACTTCCCACTCGGTGGCGATGTGATTGACTCCCCTGGCGTTCGTGAATTTGGTTTGTGGCACTTAACCACGGAACAAGTGACGAAAGGATTTGTCGAATTTAAAGATTACCTTGGCGGTTGTAAATTCCGTGACTGTAAACATTTAGATGACCCAGGTTGTTTGTTACGTGAAGCCGTAGAAACAAACAAAATTGCAGAATCGCGCTTTGAAAATTACCATCGCATCTTAGAAAGCATGGAACAAGTGAAGCCGCGCGGCAATTTCACTGGAAAAGAGAAATAAAGTTAGTAAGTACTTACAATTTTATTACTCAATTCTTTGCTCTAATTGACGCTAATTTGCGCTAAATAGTTCAAGCTATCGCTGGGTAATCGCCCCTAACGCGACAGTTTGAAATACAACGAGTAAACTGTGTACAATAGCGGCCTTTTCGCTAACATACCTTTAAAAATCAGAGGTTAACGTGCTAGACAAAATTAAAATTCGCTTGCAATATATGCTTCCAAAACAATGCCTTACTGAATTTGCAGGCTGGTTTGCAAGTCGCAACGCCGGGTTTATGACGCAATGGGCAATTAAACTATTTGCTAAAGCCTATAAAGTGAATATGAATGAAGCGCAAAAAAGCGAACTCACCGCATACGCAACCTTTAATGACTTCTTTATTCGTCTACTCAAAGAAGACGCTCGCCCAATTGTTGAAAAAGACAACCAACTGGCACAGCCAGCTGATGGCGCAGTGAGCCAATTAGGTTCTATCCATGATGACCAAATTTTTCAAGCAAAAGGCCATAACTATACCGTTGAAGCCTTACTGGCAGGTCAACACCAATTAGCAGAGCGTTTTCGTGGCGGTGAATTTATTACCACTTATCTTTCGCCAAGTGACTATCATCGCGTCCACATGCCTTGCGATGGCTTACTTAAAGAGATGATTTATGTTCCAGGTGATTTATTCTCTGTAAATCCATTAACGGCACAAAACGTCCCAAACCTGTTTGCCCGTAATGAGCGCTTAATTTGTGTCTTTGATACCCCTGTTGGTCTGATGGTGCAAATTTTAGTCGGTGCCACTATTGTCGGTAGCATTGAAACGGTTTGGAGTGGTTGTGTAAATACCTGCCGTGAAGGCGTAATCAAACGTTGGGTTTACCCTGAATTAAATTCTGAAGGCGCTGTTTTCCTGAAAAAAGGGGAAGAAATGGGCCTGTTTAAGTTAGGTTCTACCGTCATTAACTTGTTTGAACCAAACAAAGTGACCTTTAATTCATCACTCATCCCAGGCTATGCAACACGCATGGGTGAATTACTCGCCGAGACGGTTTCGGTTGAGACTCATAACGAATCTGTCGGCGTTTAATTTACGGTTATGTCCTTGAAGGAGCTCCTCACTGTGCGTTTGATTATCAGTTTTGTACTTAGCTTGTTAATCGCTTTTTCTTCTGTTGCGGCGCCCATAGCATCGCAGGATGAAGCACAGATTAAACAGGAGCTCAAACAACTTGAATCGAGTACCAACCCAAAAGACGCGGAAATTGCGCAAGCATTGCAAGGTGCGCTCAATTGGATGAGCGAAACCCGCGATTCCGATGCCAAAGTAAAGTCTTACCAAGAAGCCATTGATAACTTCCCTAAAATTATCAAAGAAATACGCCAAAAATTACTTAATGAAAACGATGAACCTGCCCCTATCCCTGTTGGAATTAGCTTAAGTGAACTTGAGCAACGCATTATCCAACTAAGTAGCCAATTACTAGATCAAAGCCGTTTAACACAGCAGGAACAAGATAAAGGCCGTGAAATCAGTGAATCATTGAGCATTTTGCCTCAACAATTGTCTGAAGCAAGGCGCTTACTCACGGAAGCAACATCCCGCTTCCAGTCGTTAAGTACTGCATCAACACCTTTAGCTGATGCCCAATATACCTTGGCTCAAGCCGAAGTAAGTGCTCGCAAATCTACAGTAAACGAACTGGAAATGGCGCAGCTTTCCGCCAATAACCGCCAAGAAATTTCACGCCTGACGTTGGAGCTGTATAAAAAACGCTATCAACGCATGGAACTTGAGCTACAAAACCTACGTGACTTCCAGAATACTCAGCGCCAGCAAAAAGCAATTTTGGCGCTAGAACACACGGAAATGTTGGCTGCTCAAGGAGAGCTGACCCCCTTCTTAAAAGAAGAATTAGATATTAACCGCAAGATGTCTCAGGAGCTGACTCAGCAAGCTCAACGTATGAGTGCGATTAATACCAGTCAAACCGAAATGTCCACCAGCATTCGCGATGCACGCCAAGCGCTGACAACAATCCGTGAGCAAGCTCAGTGGATCAGCAGTTCAAGTACCCTTGGTGAAGCTCTAAGAACGCAATTATCTCGCTTGCCAGATATTCCCAAAAGCCAACAGCTAGACCGCGAAATGGCAGATTTACGTGTTCAGCGCTTAAATTACGAAGATGCCCTTGATAGATTAGGTAAAATTGATACCACCGAGCAAGAAACTGAACATGCCCTCAACCCAGCGCAAGTTCAAGTATATCAATCGCTGATCAAAACTCGCCGAGAGCTCCTTACCTCATTGATTTCAGGCCTTGATGCCGAAATGTTGGAACTGACGAAGCTCAATGTGGCTACAGGGCAGCTCACTGATGCGCTTAAAGAAGTCAAAGATGCCTCAAACCGCTATCTATTCTGGGTGGCTGATGTCCCCCCTATTAATATTAAATATCCAGTCTTATTAGTTACTGATATTACACAGTTGCTATCACTGGATACGCTTTCCCAAGTCGCTGGTGCACTAAATGTGATGCTCACCACGCAAGATACCTTTTTGTATCTTTTGGGTTCTATCATTTTGGTTATCTTCAGCGTAAGTACACGCAAGCATTATCAAGCCTTTCTTGATCGCTCTAGTTTACGTATCGGTAAAGTGACGCAAGACCGCTTTTATTTGACTATCAGAACTATCTTTTGGTCAATTATCGTGGCTCTGCCATTACCCATGATGTGGTCTGCTATTGGTTATGGGCTACAGAGCGCATGGCAATATCCGATGGCAGCCGCCATTGGTTATGGTGTCAGCGCGACCACACCGCTATTATGGCTATTTATGATCAGTGAAACGTTCTCTCGTCCAACAGGTTTATTTATTGCGCATTTTGGCTGGGATAAAGACGCGGTAAAACGGGCGATGCGTTATTACCGTATGGCGATATTTGTCATTGTTCCATTGGTTATGTCAATTATTACCTTCGAACACTATAGCGACCGCGAGTTCGCTGCCAGTGTCGGCCGTTTCTGCTTTATTTTCCTCTGTATCGCTTTAAGCTTAATCACCAATAACTTACGCCGTTCTCAGATCCCACTCTATTTGGATAGGCACAGTTCAGGGGATAATGTTGTTAATAAAGGCCTATGGTGGATGATCTTGCTTGCCCCAATTGTGGCGGCATTTTTCTCTATCCTCGGCTATTTCTCCACATCACAAGCGTTACTTGCTCGCTTAGAAACCTCTGTAGCGATTTGGTTTGTGATTTTAATTGTCTATCACACCATTCGCCGTTGGATGTCGATGCAGCGCCGTAAACTGGCCTTTGAACGTGCGAAACAGCGCCGTGCTGAAATCCTCGCACAACGAGCAAAAGGGGAAGACGATAATGCGCAATCAAGCGGCAGTAGCGAAGGGAATATTGATATCGAGGAACAGGTTATCGACCTTGATACTATTAGTACCCAATCTGTTGGCCTAGTGCGCTCAATTTTAACCATGATAGCCTTGGTTTCCTTAATTTGGCTATGGTCTGAATTGCATACGGCGTTTTCTTTCCTTGAAAATATTCGCCTCTGGGATGTGACCTCTACTGTCAACGGTGTGGACACCGTGCAGCCGATTACGATGGGATCCATTTTTATTGCGATTTTAACGATTATTGTCACCGCACAGTTGGTAAGAAACCTGCCTGCATTGCTTGAATTAGCCGTATTACAGCATTTGGACTTAACACCAGGTACTGGCTACGCCATTAGCACACTGACGAAATACACCATTACGATCATTGGCACGATTGTTGGTTTCTCAATGTTAGGGATCGAATGGTCAAAACTGCAATGGTTAGTTGCTGCGATGGGGGTTGGGCTTGGTTTTGGTTTACAAGAGATCTTCGCCAATATTATTTCAGGTTTGATGATCCTATTCGAAAAGCCTATCCGTATTGGCGATACCGTTACAATCCGCAACTTAACGGGCAGCATTACCAAGATCAACACCCGTGCGACGACCTTAACGGACTGGGATAGAAAAGAAATCATCGTGCCAAATAAAGCCTTTATCACTGAGCAGTTTATCAACTGGTCGCTCTCCGACACCGTCACTCGTATCGTGATGACTATTCCTGCGCCATCTGATGCAAATAGCGAACTAGTCACCAATACAATTTTGCGTGCGGCAAAACGCTCCACAATGATCTTAGACAACCCAGCCCCTGAGGTTTATTTGGTTGATTTGCAACAAGGTATTCAAATATTTGAATTGCGGGTGTATGCAGCAGAAATGGGGCACCGTTTACCCGCTCGCCATGAAATTCATCAAAATATCTTGGCCTCCTTCGCAGAACAAGGCATTACCTTGCCGTTTCCACCATTCCAAGCAAGGGTGGATGTACGCGATAACTCGCTGCAAAGTGCAACTAACAACCTTTCTGCGCGTAATCCTTCACGTAAATCTGGTGAGCTGTAAACCGTATTATGTCGCAAGGTTTAAATGATAAAGACGAAGGTATTATATTGCGGATCACTCAACTCGAACGGGTTGGGTCGATTCTCTTCTTTTTGATCCCATTAATTATCTTATTAATTATTGGAAAGGCATTCGCTTTCAACACTCTCTATCTCTGGCAAATCTATTGCCTGGTTTATATTGGGGTATTTCGAATGCTTGCAGCCAAGCTTTCATCAAAGCCATTGCAACTAGAGATTCGACGTGGGTGGGGATATAACCGCTTTTACCGATTGAGTTGGGGCTACCTTATTGTGTCCATAATCATCATGGCGGGAGCCCAGTTGTTCTCCCGCTAATCAATAAGAATTAACCCGCTTTATGCCCGTAAGACTTGATATAACCTTCTGCCAGTTTTTGTGCTTGCTCCAGTTCCGCTGAGCTTAATTGAGCGGCGATTTTATTTTGTAGGCGATGGCTTTCCGCATTACCGCTATACACCGCGGTTGACAGCCAAGCATAAGCTTGCGATAGGTTTTTTTTCACACCTCGACCTTCAGAATACATCACGCCAAGGCGGTCTTGAGATTTAGCATCTTGCTGTTTAGCCGCTTTGCGAAACCAGAACACGGCTTTTTCATCATCTAAATCAACACCACTACCAATTGAATACATTTGACCAATATGGAATTGTGCGATCACATTTCCACCTTGTGCTGCCTTTCTAAACCAAAATGCCGCTTTTTCTAAATTCTGCGTCACACCAAGGCCTTGCGCATACATCATTGCCATATTGGTTTCTGCACGTGTGTCGCCGTTATCTGCAGCTTGTTCATACCACAGCATCGCTTTGTCATAGTCGCGGCGAACGCCAAAACCATTCACAAACATGGTACCTAGCCGAAACTGAGCATCAGAGTTACCTTGGTTTCCAGCCTTAATAAACCACTCAGCAGCAATTTTAGAGTCTTGGGAAACACCTTGGCCTTTGAAATAACGTTCACCCAGTTGAAATTGAGCGTTTGGGTCACCTTTTTGCGCTAACTGTGTAATTTGCTCAAGGGTAGGCTGCTGTGTTGATGAAGCCGCTGTCGGAGCAACAACAGGCTTAGCCGTTAAAACAGAACTAAAACAAACAGAACCCAACAACAGTGCTAACGCAACTTTTTTCATCCTAAGGAACCCTCAACAGTGCAATCTGCTAACTGTGAACACAGTGCTATCCATTAATATCGACTCAAACACCCATTCCCCTAGTGTAAATTCAGTTTAAGTAGGAAAAAATAGGAAAAGTGACCTAATTTTCACAAAAAGCACGTTTCGCTGCATAACACACGGGTTATTCTGATTTTTAATCCAGAAATACAAAAAAACCAGACAAACATGGGGTCTATCTGGCTTATTTATATCATAAAAATAGATTGTTACTGATTAAGGTATTGATGTCTTAAATAACGTGCAACGGCGTCATCCGCATTTGAACCAATGACCTCCATTTGTGGTAAGGCATCTTTAAGTAATTGATGGGCATTTTGCATAATGCAGCCTTTTCCTGCGACAGTCAGCATCTCTTTGTCATTCATGCCATCGCCAAATGCAATACTGTCATTGGCCATTAAGCCATGCAGCGCCGCAACCTGCTTGAGAGCCTCTCCCTTAGAAACCGCTCCCGCCATGACTTCCAAGCAACTGCGTAGAGAAAACGTGACATTCACGCGGTCTTGCCAACGGTTTTGAATGCGCTGCTGTAAATCCACCAGCAAATCGTGATCTTCACTCGTGAAATAGACTTTGCAAACTTCAGATGTTGCAAAGTCATGGCGATCAAATAACTGGTAATTAAAAACTGACTCTTTAAAAAATTCTTTTTGCTCAGGGCTTTCTCGGTTAATAAACCAGTCATCACCGTGATAATAATTGGTGATAAGTTCTGGATTATCAAATTCCATCAAACAAAGTTCATGCGCAATTTCAGCATCCACATTATGCTCAAAAATTAAATCCCCATTGGTATTATGGATCCTTGCCCCATTCGAGGTAATCATATAGGCATCAATGCCTAACCCATCACGGATTTGTGCAACATCCACATGATGGCGACCCGTTGCAAACACAAAACGGACATCTTGTGTTGTAATGAGTTGTTTTAAGGTGTCTTTAGTATAAGACGTTAAATCATGGTTGGGCGATAACAGTGTCCCATCCAAATCGGAAGCCACTAACGGATATTTCATATTCGAACCCTAACTAATACTGGTCAAAAAAATCACAGATAGCATTGAGTGCCATGGCCCTTAATGCATCCACTTCAAATAGGATTTCATGGTGAGCCCCTTCGATAATGAGGGGTAATTTTTCTTCTCGTCCTATTTGCGCTTTTTGCCGACTTTGACAAAAAGCTTGTAGCTCTTTATTGCTGACCACTTTTTCTTCACTTGCTTCTAACACCATCAGTGGTACATCAATTTCTCCCGCTTTTGCAATTAGCGCATCACCAATCGCAAAACTTTCACGCAACCAGTGGTATGTGGGGCCACCAAGTCGCAATTCAGGGTAGTCCGCATAGTAACGTAAATAGCGCCGATAACGCTCTGAACTATGGGTTAATACGTTGATTAAATACGGTAAAGGTTGCCACTTGCCCGTTGAAGCGGCGTAATCATTACGCACACTCTCACGTGATTCGGCTCTATCAACGATAAAACTGGCCATCCAACGTGGCATCGGTAAATTGATACCAATCATTGGTGCACATAACGCGGCTGCATCAAAGGTCACATGGTCCCGCAGCAAATACCCCGCTAAAATGGCACTCCCCATTGAGTGCGCCAATGCATAACACTTCAGGTAGTGGCGATATCTGACTTCTAACTCAATAAACTTTTCAAAATCATCGATATAATCAGTAAATTTTTCGACATGGCCTTTTTGGGGATCGGCTAACATGCGCCCCGAGCGCCCCTGCCCACGATGATCAAGAATAAAAACATCATAACCTAAGTGATAAAAATCATACGCCACTTCAGGGTATTTCATGTAGCTTTCACTACGACCAGGAGAAATGACAATAGCTTTATGATGCTTCGGATGAATAAAACGAACATAGTGGATAGGAATATCATCGACGCCCTGAAAATGCAGTTCTTCACGACGCTGCCAGAAGTCTAAAAGCGGACCATTCGCAAAAGCTGAAAACTGAGTTTCTCGCGTTAACCAGCGCTTTTTTAGGCTTTCAGGCGTCATCCTACAGTTCCTTATTTATTCATTCATAACCTTCAAGGTGGTCTCGGATGAGAGTCATAAACGACTCGCCAAAACGCTCCAGTTTGCGTTCACCAACACCATTAATTAGCAACAATTCTGCGGAAGTTGTCGGAACATGTTCTGCCATTTCGATTAATGTAGCATCGTTAAAAACTACAAATGGCGGGATATTGTCCTCATCAGCTATCGACTTACGTAATTTTCGCAGTTTGGCAAACAGCTTCTTATCATAGTTGCCATGGTAAACTTTGTTTTGCTGATTACGGCTTTTTGTGACTAAAACCCGTGGTACGGCAAGCTGTAACGCAGATTCCCCGCGTAAAATGGGCCTTGCCGCTTCCGTTAACTGCAGCGCGGAAAAATGAGTAATGTTTTGAGTGATCATCCCTAAGTGGATCAATTGACGGATCACACTTATCCAATGTTCATTGCTTTGCTCTTTGCCGATACCATAAACAGGTAATTTATCATGGCCTAAATCACGAATGCGTTGGTTATTTGCCCCGCGCAATACTTCAACAATATAGCCGATACCAAAGCGCTGACCAACACGATAAATGCAAGAAAGTGCTTTTTGAGCATCAATTAACCCATCGTATTGCTTTGGTGGGTCTAAACAAATATCACAGTTACCACAAGGCTGCTGACGGTTTTCGCCAAAGTAGTTAAGTAGAACTAAGCGACGACAAGTTTGCGCTTCAGCAAAGGCAGCAATGGCATTAAGTTTGTGCCGTTCAATATCCTGTTGCATGCCCGCGGGTTTTTCTTCAAGACAACGACGCAGCCACGCCATATCCGCAGGGTCATAAAATAAGACAGCTTCAGCTTCAACACCATCGCGCCCTGCTCGCCCAGTCTCTTGGTAGTAAGCCTCGATATTACGTGGGATATCAAAGTGCGCCACAAAACGGACATTTGATTTGTTTATCCCCATACCAAATGCAACTGTCGCAACGACAATCTGTAAATTATCTTTTAAAAATGCATCCTGTACCCACTCACGCTGTTGGCTATCTAACCCTGCATGGTAAGCTGCAACACTTAATCCACGTTTTTGCAAACGTTCCGCGGTTTCTTCCACTTTGCTACGGCTATTACAATAAACAATACCTGCTTTGCCTTTTTGGCCTTTAATGAAAAACCAAAGCTGATCTAAAGGCTTATATTTTTCGACCAAGGTGTAACGGATATTCGGCCTATCAAAACTACTGATATGAACGAGTGGATCATGGAGTTCCAATAAGCGGATAATATCGGTTCGTGTGGTTTCATCGGCCGTTGCGGTTAGTGCCATAACAGGCACATTGGGTAACGCTTGGCGCAACTGCCCTAATGCACGATATTCAGGCCGAAAATCATGTCCCCATTGAGAAATGCAGTGAGCTTCATCCACCGCTAATAACGTGATGTCCCAGCTTGAAAGCTGATTGAGAAAATAATCAGTTAATAGCCGCTCAGGGGCAACATACAACAATTTGATCTCACCACTGCTGCATAACTCCATGATTTGACGCTGTTCTAACGGAGTTTGAGATGAGTTTAAACAGGCCGCATTCACACCATGCAAACGTAGTTGGTCAACCTGATCTTTCATCAAGGAAATAAGCGGTGAAACCACCAACGTCACGCCTTGCTTTACAAGCGCAGGGACTTGATAACACAAGGACTTTCCACCACCCGTTGGCATTAATACTAAACAATCACGGTTATCTAAAATAGCACCGATGACCGCATCTTGGCCTGGACGAAATGACTGATAACCAAACGTGCTATTAAGCACGTTTTCAGCCAGTGAAAGTTGGTTAATGACACAAGCAGTGGACACAAACTTCCTCTATTTCTAAAACAAGTCGCTGCCCATGTGAGCAGCGAAATTGTTGGTTTATGACACGGCAATTTAGCCTTGTCAGATAATATGGGGCGATGGGGAATCTAAACTACATCATATCGTTTAGCATAACACCAATACCAAAACGTGTTTGGCGATAATTGTAGTCTATCATTGACTCACCATAACCGCTAAATAACTGGGTATAAAATCGCACATGTTTACTGATTGGATAACTCCAACCTAATTCTGCACCACCATACCCTGTATTCCAATTATAACGACCAGTAGTAGTAAAGACACTGTCCCCCAACGCATAGCCGACTTTTACACGGTAATATCCCATGTATTTTGTTATGTCTGAGTTATCATCACTGCCTTCACTTTCATGAATGCGATACCACGGTTTGAGATCAACCTGCCAATTTCCATTTTGCGCCATGGCTCGTGCATAAATACGGTTCCAACTGCGGGATGTAGGGTCAGAGCGACCATTGGATTCATGGTTAAAACCCGTTTCAAATTCACGTAGGGTCCAGCCTGCAAATTGATAATCAGTTAACCAACCGACAAATACTTGGGGCTCGTAATTAGTTTCCCTAAAAGGGGAGGATTCTTGTTTATTACTCAGCTGCCACCAAGAACGCTGAGTATACGAAACCGCTAAAATAGAGTCATCCCCAGCAATACCCGCCCAAAGTGGAAATGCTAAGCTTAATTGAAATTTAACTTCATCCTTTAACGCATCATCACCCCAGTTATAACTGGAGATTGCGTTTTTATTCATCGAAGAGGTATAGGTATAAATAATGTAATTAGATTCATAAGGATACAAAACAAATGGATTATCATAATTTTGCAATAAACCAGAAATAATGCTACCGCGAATTGGCGTGTTATCCTTTATATTCTGATCAGCTTGAACATCCGTATTTTCAGTAGCAAACAGTGAAGCAGACCAAAAACAGAGCACTGCACTTATCAACATCGGTAAAGCGCGCATTAGTCATTCCTATTTTCAGTGTCATAAAAATAAAGTTTGTCCTATTTTACACACAAAACTGCTTTGCTGTTGAAAGATTATTCATATGTTTGTTAGAGACATAGTTAATACATAATGTTAACGTTCTATTTACATATTATTTAAGGGATGAAACCGATGAATGACCGTACTTATTCTTTAGAAGAAGCCAGTGAGCTAATGAGCCACGCATTTATCTATAAAATGCCTTTTAATCAGCTAATCGGTATTAAACTGGCACACATTAACGATGATTTTGTTCAACTCACCATTGAGAATCGCCAAGAGTTGATCGGCAATTTTACGCAAAATATTCTACATGGTGGCGTGATTGCTTCTATTTTGGATGTTGCTGGCGGGATGGTGTGCATTAACCGCATTTTACAGCGCATTAATCCGCTCACTCATTCTGAAATTGTCGATAAAATGTCTCGCATGGGCACCATTGATTTACGTGTCGATTATTTGCGCCCAGGTCGCGGAGAGGTATTTACAGCGAGTGCAAGCTTATTGCGGGATGGTAATAAGATTGCTGTCACGCGTTGTGAATTACATAATGAAAATAATCAACATATTGCAACGGCAACGGCAACTTATCTCGTAGGATAAACCAATCTTGTAAATAATTAGTTACCTAGTAAACTAATAGCTTGTAAAAAAACATGAGCAATGTCACATTAGATGCATCAAAAATCGAGCCGCATGATCTGCATAATCTACGGCTCGTTATCTCTGTATAAGTTTCTTTTTTGTCTTTAATTCAATTTCAGAGCCAACAATGAGCCAGCAAAATACTACCAAAGGCGTATTATGTGCCTTAGGCGCCTATTTTATTTGGGGTGTCGCCCCTATTTATTTTAAAAGCATCCAAGAAGTGCCCGCAGAAGAAATCCTGACTCATCGTATTATTTGGTCATTTTTCTTTATGCTTTTGTTATTAACTGTAACACGGCACTGGAGTTATCTACGCCAAGTTATCAAGCAACCAAAGAAAATATTAATTTTAGGTGTTACCGCAACCACGATTGCCTGTAACTGGCTGATCTATATTTGGGCTGTCAATAATGGTCATATGCTACAAGCCAGCCTTGGCTATTTTATTAACCCGCTCGTTAACGTCTTATTTGGGATGCTATTTCTGCAAGAACGTTTCCGCCGCATGCAATGGGTAGCCGTAGGTCTCGCTTTAACTGGCGTTTTAATCCAATTGTGGCAATTCGGTTCTGTTCCCGTGATTGGCTTAAGTCTTGCTGTAACCTTCGCAACTTATGGATTATTACGTAAAAAATTAGGGGTTGATGCACAAATTGGAATGACCTTTGAAACACTTTGGTTACTCCCTGTCGGCATTATCTTCCTGTTATTCTTTGCAGACAGTCCGACTAGCAATATGGCAATGAATGATTGGCATCTCAATGCATTATTAATTGCTGCTGGGGTTATTACTACGGTGCCATTACTGTTATTTACTGAAGCGGCTAATCATTTAAGACTATCAACATTAGGCTTCTTCCAATACATGGGGCCAAGTATTATGTTCTTATTGGCAGTGTTTATGTATGGCGAAGTCATGACATCTGAGTTGCTAATCACCTTTGGTTTTATCTGGGTTGCATTAATTTTATTTACATTAGATGCATTATATACTCAACAAAAACTGAGAAAAAAATAACGCTTATTGTATTTTTGTATCTCAATTAGCTGTTTATTAGCCCTAAACTCAAACACCAGCGTCCGTTTTATATTTAAATCGGTGTTGGTGTTTCATTATATGGAACCAAAACAATTAATTTAATTAATGAAAGAAATTTCATGAATTTAATTTTCAATGTCCTATGTCTTTTATTTTAAATAACCGTAAATAAAATAGATTAATTATCATTAAATATCCTTACCTCTCTTCCATTACCAACAATATGACATAAAAATCAAATAGTTAGACCCGACTAATTAAGCTTGATTTTCTTCTTAAAATGATTATTATTTAACTTATCTTAAATTCACTTCAATTAATATTTCATCTAATAAACAACTTATTGAAATAAAAGTAGTTGTTTATTTTTTTCAATTAATGATTGCTTAATAGGAACTTGGTAATTATATTGTACGCCGTTTGTATTCACCCCAGCGGATGGTGATGGTCCGATTCATCACTGACGTTTCATTAAAGTGCGCACGATGACATTCAATTTAAGATGTCCTGGTGCGAGGTTTTCTGAAATTGAATACAGCCGGCTCTAAAATTTAATTTAATACAATCATGTAGCGGTAAGGCTCTAAATAATTTGGAAACACAACTAGGCGAACGCGCGAAGCCAACAACGTTGTGATTCGAAGTATGACGAGTACGGCTGCATTTTAGGTTCACTCCGCCTGTGCATTCAGACAGAGTTGACGTTGTTAAGGGCTTTTGGGAAGGGCTTCAAAATGCAACAGAATACCGTTCAAATGAAACGCGTACTGACCACTCCTGCGTTAGTTTTTTTCGGGCTGGCCTATATGGTGCCACTCGGGATTTTCACCACCTATGGGCAAGTCACTGTATTAAGTGAAGGGCATCTCCCTGTCGCTTATTTAATTACATTAGCTGCCGTCTTCTTCACTGCTATGAGCTATTGTCGTATGACTAGCGCACTCCCACTTTCGGGGTCGGCCTATTCTTATGTGCAAAAAACCTTTGGCGGCACACTCGGCTTTTTAGTGGGTTGGGCACAATTGCTCGACTATCTATTTCTACCGATCATCAACTACATTGCCATTGGGATCTTCGTTCATGAAGCTTTCCCTGATATTCCAATGTATGTAATTATTTGCAGTACCATCACTATTGTTAGCATTATGAATATTTTGGGAATTAAGTTAGTTTCCTCAATGAATATGCTAATCATTTTGATGCAAATTGTGTTTATTGGCGTGTTTTTATACTTAAGCTTTAAAACATCATTTGTATTGGATACTGATGCCTTATTAGCGCCAATTACAGTCATGGCCGATCAAGTACCAGGACTCTTTGCGGGAGCCGCCGTCTTATGTCTAGCATTCTTAGGCTTTGATGCGATTTCAACCATGGCGGAAGAAACCAAAGATGCACGTAACGCATTACCAAAAGCGATTTTATACACTGTATTTATCGCTGGTACCTTATTTGTGGTTATTTCCTATGGTGCGCATTTAGTGTACCCAATGTGGCAAGATTTCATTCCGAATACAGATATTGCTAGCCTTGCGGTGATGAAACAAGTTGGCGGTGCGATGATGGCATCCAGCTTTATTACCGCTTATGTGATTGGTGTTTTTGCTTCTGCGATGACATCACAAGCCAGTATCGTGCGGATTTTCTATGCAATGGGCCGTGAGGGTGTACTACCTCGTTCACTGTTTGCTTATTTGCACCCAAGGCTTAATACACCAATTTATTCAATTATCTTTGTTGCGGTTGCGTCCTTGCTTTCGCTAGTACTGTCTTTAAGCATGGTCGCCTCGATGATCAGCTTTGGTGCCCTTATTGCATTCACCTTCGTGAACTTATCGGTCATTAAGCATTTTTATATTGATCGCAAAGCGTCATTAGATAATACAAAAATGATTACCTGCCTTATCATGCCTTCCATTGGTGTTGTTCTCACCTTATGGTTATGGACAAGCCTTGATAGCGAAGCCTTTAAGGTCGGTTTATGGTGGTTAGCAGCAGGTGCCGTTTATTTGGCATTGCTCACCCATGGCTTTACTCGTCGTCCACCTGCAATTTCTGACGATGAAACTGAGATGATTATTAACTAATCATTCAAAGCCTAATAAATGATTACGGGGAAAGCATTAGCCTTCCCCGTTGTTTTTTAGCTCTGGCTCTTCTCAAGCGCCACTGATACAGACGGTTTACAATGAATAATCAATTTGCTGACGTTATTTATTTTAACGGTTATATCTATACCGCAGATACTCAAGACCGCATCGTTGATGCGATTGCTGTTCGTGATGGTTATGTCTTAGCCACAGGCTCGTCTGATGAGCTTCATCAATACGTTGGGCCAGAAACGGAAAGTATCGATTTAGAAGGCAAAATGATGATGCCTGGCATCATTGATGGCCATATGCACCCTTTTTGGGGGGGAATTCAATTATTCGGCTGCCATTTAAACTATGAATCACTGACCATTAATCAAATTCTCGAACGTGTACAAGATCACTTAGATAAAGACCCACGTACGGGTGAAAATGATTGGTTAAAAGTCACTGCTTGGTTACGCCAAGGCATGATCCCCGCAGGTATTGATATGTACCGCGAAGACATGGACAAACTGAATACCAAACGCCCTGTCGTGCTCTTTTCGAACGATTGCCACACATTGCTTGCCAATAGCCGTGCTCTCGAGCTCTTCGGTATTACCAAAGACACCCCTGAGCCACCAGATGGTAAAATTGGTAAATATGAAAATGGTGAACTTAACGGTATTTTAGAAGATGCCCCTGCGATGCGTGCTGCTGATAGCATCCCTTCTATTCGTGATGACCAAGCGATTGAAGTTGCAGAGCTCGTGCAAAAAGTGCTTAATCAGCAAGGTGTTACCATGGTGATGGACGCCCGAGTTTCTGAGCAACAACTCGAGGCATTTGCACAATTACAACAACGCGGTGACCTCACAATTCGTTTCCAAGCGGCTCGTGAAATCACGCCAGATGAAACGCCTAATGTGGCCTCTGTTGCTGCTGCAGTTGAGAAAGCGGTTGCTTTCGCTAAAAAATGGCACCAAGCTGATTGGACTCCAACACCAGGTATCGGTTTAAATAATATTAAGATGTTTGTCGATGGTGTGATGCAATTTCCAACCATGACGGCGTCATTATTACAGCCTTATCGCATTAACCAAGGTACCGATGATGCACCAAATTGGGTTGAAACCGACAACTATGGCGACCTCTATTTCACCGCTGAAATCCTCGATGAGCTAATGGAAAAAATTGCAGCGGCAGGCTATGACCCACACTTGCATACCGTTGGCGAAGGTGCCGTTTCGATTGTTTTAGATGCCATCGAAAAAATGCGTGCAGCTCACCCTGAAAAAGATATTCGCCCAGGCTTAGCACACAACGAACTTGTTCATGCGGATGATTACGCACGCTTTGCTCGCTTAAAAACTATTGCTTGCTTGTCTTTCCAGTGGGCAGCACCAACACCTGAGTTGGCTGCATTTGAAAAGAATATGCTGGGTGAAGAACGTTTTGAGCAATTAGAGCCAATCGCTAAATTTGTTGATGCTGGTGCAGTTGTCGCATTTGGTAGCGACTGGCCTATCGATGACTTTGATGAGTGGTATGACTTAAAAGTGGCAGCAACACGCCGAGGCCGTGATATTAATGGCCAACAAGCACCACGACTAGATAATGACCGTAACCTGACTGTGACTGAAGTTCTTCGCAGCGCAACGATTGACTCGGCTTATGCACAGCACCGAGAAGACGTCCTTGGTTCATTAGAAGCAGGTAAATTCGCAGATATGATTGTATTGGATCGTAATGTATTTGAAATCCCTGCGGATGATATTGAAAATGTAAAAGTACTGCGTACGATTATCGGCGGAAAAACGGTTCATATTGCTTAGTAGTTGTCTTTATTTAATTATTTAAAATAAAGCGATGACAAAATAAACACCCCATGGATTAAATAAAACCTTGGGGTGTTTTTAATTGAGTGCTTAATTCCAAAACCTAACACAATTAAAAAGAGAAATTACGAGGGAATTAACGCCCTCGTAATACAACATTATTCTTCGTAAGAAAATATTGTCTGAACAACCGTATTTCCATGACTAATCACGACATAACATACTCTGTCGCGTATTAATAACGAAATACCTAACACGGTAATACACGCCGATATAAACGCAATCACTGCGAACTTGCTCATTTCCCTTGACCTCTTAATTGTTAAGAGGCACTATCCTAACTGTCTAGGTTTGGATCGGGCCTCGTTGGTGAATAATAACAACGGGGCTTTTTCATTTCTGTTCCAAAATAAGTTACTTGAACCAGAAAGGCTCAATCACCCAACCAAATAGTAGCAAAATTTTATATTTTACGCACATTTAATCTCAGAAAAGCATTTATTCAAAACACTTGATTTAGATATTAAAAAAAATAATTAAATATCGATTTAAATAAAAATCTATTTTTAACTTGTTATTTAAGTTATTAACTTTAGGAAAAAGACTAAATTTTTCATTAAAAAAAATAACGCTTGCAAAAAAAAATATATCTCGATAATATCCGCAGCGTTTTCTATTCAATAACAAACTGCAAGGAGGTTTATCATGACAACAACTAATCATACTCTTTGCGGGCATACTCAGTACTAGATTTTTTCTATTCAGTTTTGCCTGCTAATTCACCTTATTTTTTAATTAGAAATGAGTTAATGACTTATGGGCAATACCTTTCATTCTGTGAGCGAACACGTGAGTTATATCGCCACAGAAGCAACATGGATTGAAAGTAAAGCAATCCAACAATTACAAATTACTGCTAACTTACCTGATATGGTATCCGTTGTTGGCATGCCAGATCTCCATCCTGGCCGTGGATACCCAGTTGGTGCAGCATTTTTTTCCGCCAAACGATTCTACCCTGCCCTTGTCGGCAATGACATTGGCTGTGGAATGAGTTTGTTTCAAACAGATATCAAAAAATCTAAAGTTAACCTCGATAAACTGGAAAAACAGCTTTCTGAAATGCCAGACCACGCCCCGTTAGCATGGCTTGATGAGCATGTCCCTAATGACATGCAATCACATGATTTTATGGCATCACTAAGTTCTATTGGTGGCGGTAATCATTTTGCTGAATTTCAATCAATCGATGAAATATTACAGCCTAAATTATTTGCCGAAAGCGGTTTAAATAAACAACAGTTGCTGTTACTCGTTCACAGTGGCTCCCGTGGTTTAGGGCAAACTATCTTACGTCAACATGTGGAACGTCACAGCCACAACGGACTTTATGAAGACTCTGATGATGCAAAAGAATACCTACATGCGCATCAGTGTGCACTCAATTTTGCACAGGTAAACCGACGTTTAATTGGCTTACGCCTGTTGCAACAAGTTAAAGCAACAGGGGAGCTGAGCTTAGATATCAACCATAATTTAGTTGAGCCCTATAATATCAACGGGATTGATGGCTGGCTTCATCGTAAAGGCGCAACGCCTTCTGATCGTGGTTTTGTTGTAATCCCAGGCTCACGAGGGGATTACAGTTATTTAGTCGCCCCTCAGCCGAATGAAGCTTGTCTTAATTCTCTTGCTCATGGCGCGGGTCGCAAGTGGATGCGAACTGAATGTAAAGGACGATTATCACACCGTTATACACCGCTTCAGCTCTCTCGAACTGCATTAGGTAGTCGTGTTATTTGTGCAAATAAACAGTTGATTTACGAAGAAGCTCCACAATCTTATAAGTCTATTGATACCGTGATTGAAAGTATGGTGAATATGGGTGTTATTCAGGTCGTGGCTCGGCTAAAGCCCGTTATCACGTATAAAACCAGTGGAGAATGTTAATTATGTTATTACAATTTTCCTCTGCACAAGGCCCTGCAGAATGCTGCATTGCGGTTGAAAAAGCCCTAGCCTGTTTTTTACAAGAAGCAACAAATCTTCGGGTAACCATTGATATTCTAGACTCAGTCCCCTCCAGACATGGGTTAAAATCCGCTTTGCTTTCTCTTGAAGGAGAGCATGCAGAGCAGCTACTCCAAACTTGGTGTGGAACAGTGCAATGGCAATGCCAGAGCCCTTTACGCCCTCGCCACAAACGAAAAAATTGGTTTATGAGTGTGACCGCTTTTTCACCAATTCAACCGATTGAAGACAATGAAATCGAATTTGAATTCACTAAAGCTCAAGGCGCTGGAGGGCAGCATGTGAATAAAACCTCATCAGCTGTTAGAGCAAGGCATGTTGCAACGGGGATCACCGTAAAAGTTCAATCTGAACGTAGCCAACATGCGAACAAAAAATTGGCTAAACAGTTGATACAATGGAAGCTTAATGAGCATCAATCACAACAATTAAATGCATTGGATAAGCAGCGCCATCTTTCTCATTACCAAATTGAGAGAGGAAATGCGACCATTATCTTTGAAGGTAAAGAATTTAAGCGATTGATATAAAATAAAAATTAGTCACCCTTGATTTATAGGGTGGCTAATTGGACAAACTTAACTATGCTCTACACAACATCGAGTATGTCTCTACAGATTGCCTTGCAATAGAACTCTCTGTTCCACCCAATGTGACCCCGTCTTGTAATGGAAAACTGGCTATTTGCTCTCTTAGCATTACATCACTGCTTGATTGCTGAACAAAGCCATTATTCATTAACTCATTTTTAAAGTCATAAGATGTGTGATAAATTAATTCAAAAGCTGATTCAATTTCTTCTATTTTTTTATTCACCGCATCGAGTGTCACTTGATAATCTTTGTTTTCTGCTTCAAGATAGTTAATTAAATTTTCATCTTTATTATCTGATTTAATTTCATCTTTTATTTGTTTTTTATTAAAACCGATTAAGTCTTCAAGTTCTTTTCGATATTCTTTTTCTTCATTTAAAATATTTAGATACTTATCTCTATTAAAAAATAAATTCATAACTTAATCCATCCTTATAATTTCTATTTAAATTAATGATAAATTAGTCGTTATTTATAGCCGTATATAAATGGCAAAATTAAAATAACCAAATTATTCAGGAATTCAACATCTATTTCATTATCGAATGAACAGTTAACTGCCTGCCTCCTTTCAGAGGCGGCATAGAGGGGTATATGCTAGAGAATTTTTTCAGTTAAAAACCAACCAGCTATACTTTCACGTTTTTGTTCTGTAGGTAGTACTTCATGAGGGAATTCTTCTGACATAAAAAAGATCATTCTTCCCGCTAAAGGCTCTAACTTAAACAAATGATTATCTTCTTTATCAAAAACAACTAATTCACCACCATCCCCTAATTTCCATAACTCATTCATATATAAAACTGTTGTTACCTTACGACGACCAGCACCTCTAGGGTTATCAACGTGTTTTTTATAAAAACCACCATTGGGATAACGGCAAAAATGAGTTTCAAAGTCCCGCAATCCTAAATACAGTTGGCAATTTAGTGCTTGCCGTATTTCCTCCATTTTTTCCATATAAAAAGCAATGGGGGTTCCCATCTCTGGTTCTAACCAAACGGTTTGATCACCGCGAACCGCTTTGTTGCTTTGTAATGAATCTCGATGCCCAATACGCGCATCTTGCAATGTATTTGGTATACATTGTTTTATTTTTTGGGTATCTGACAGGGTCAGAAAATCATCCCACACATACCAACCTTGTGAGGAAAGTGAATCAATAAGTTTATGAATTGACATGATGAATGTTAGGAAGGTTATTCGGTAAAACTTTATACGGCAAAAAGAGAAAAAAATAAAATTAAAAACTTGAATCTTATGGATTAAACTATTGCATCAAAGTATTCTACCAAAAAAATCTTTATTTTTCAGAAGGTAAGTATATTAACTAACTGCTATCATCAAAATTTTGAATCAAGATACTCACCTGAGTGAGGACCTTGTTTTTAATGTATTATCTCAATAAATTTATAAAATGGCCGTTAGTGTGTTACTCCACACGAGGCTGTTCTTCCCATGCAGCGATGGGATGCAACGGGTACTGGTGTTCTGTGTTGAGCACCGACTAATGTCTCTACCACGGAGCTAGCTTCTTGAGCTGGATTGAAGCTAGTGATTTGCTCACTGACCAATTGAGCAGCTTTATTGATTCCCTCTGTAGGTATCACCTTTGCAATCACATCTCTTTTTTCTTGTCGATAATCACTAATTAGCTCTTGCTGTAACCGCTTGATTTCAGCTACTGCCTTATTAATATGTATTGACTCACTGTTTAGTTGAACAATCTTTCTTACCGTCTGCTGTCCTAATGGCACTATAAATTTGTGTGATACCTTAAACTCTAGTAGATTATTAGTCACAGTATCATTAACAACACGATGGTCACCTTTATTTACCCACTTATTGAATTCACTATTATTATCGCCCAAGTCGTTATCATTTGAATAATGGTTAGAAAAAGAATTTTGATCATCTGAGATCATTTCTTTTGTTTTTGAAACTAATTGCGCCAGTTGTTTAACTGTTTTTTTATGTGAAATAACCTTACCATTTATTACAAAAGATTTATTCATTAGGCCATTTATAATTTTATTTGATAATTCAGAGGTACTAGACTGATTTTTTCTGATAATTTGATTAAAATCATTACCTATCGATTTTTCCAAATTATTCATTCTATTTATTCTATTTTCTACTGACTGCATCAATTCACTGATTCTTTCATACTTAGCATTATTATTCTTAAAATTAATTTCCATATTAATTACCTTAATAAATATTTTGACAATCAAATTTGACAACCAAACTTGATATTAAAATATTATCTCATATAGAAATAACATACTAATATAGTATTAATATAGTAAAGAAAAATGTAAGTTTAATATAAATACTATAAAACCTTTTTATTATCTCAATTAACGCATTTATAATGTGTATTTATTAAAAAATACCAATACTACCAAATATATATGACAGTATTGATACCAATAAAATAGCCCTATAAGTTCTCTAACCTTGCATAAGAAGCTACCAGCCACTTAATCCCTTGACCTTGAAACGCAATTTGTAAGCGACAATGCTCACCACTTCCCTCAAGGTTAATAATCGTGCCTTCACCAAATTTTGGATGCATCACACGCTGCCCTAAAGCATAACCTGAATCATTTTGGCTGATAGGTGTACCAAGGCGTTGATGACTCACAGGACGTGAAACTGTAGCCCGAAGACGAACCTCTTCCACACATTCCGTTGGTAGCTCACCAATAAAACGCGATGGGCGATGATAGACCTCTTTGCCATATAAACGGCGGCTTTCTGCATACGTGATGGTGAGCTTTTCCATGGCTCGGGTGATACCGACGTAAGCTAATCGGCGCTCTTCTTCTAAACGACCGCTTTCATCCATCGACATTTGACTTGGGAACATCCCTTCTTCCATTCCCACAATAAAGACAACGGGGAATTCCAAACCTTTGGCAGAGTGCAGAGTCATTAATTGAACGGCATCTTGGCTTACATCTGCTTGCCCTTCACCTGACTCAAGTGCAGCATGAGATAAAAAAGCCTGTAATGGCATGAGATCTTGGTCTTCTTCTTGATAACTGAAATCACGAGTCGCATTGACGAGCTCTTCCAAGTTTTCAATTCGAGCCTGTGCTTTTTCACCTTTTTCTTGTTCATACATTGCACGTAGGCCTGAGTCATTAATCACTCTATCCGCTTGGACATGTAATGGCATATCTTGGGTTTCTTTCGCTAGCGCATCAATAAGCTCTAAAAAACGTTCGATAGAAGCCGCTGCGCGACCACCAAGGACTTGCTCACGAAGTAAGTACTCGCAACTTTCCCATAATGTTAATTGCTGGTCACGTGCAGTTTGGCGAACTGTATCTAATGTACGTTCACCAATCCCACGCGTAGGCGTATTCACGACTCGCTCGAACGAAGCATCATCATTACGATTAGCAATCAACCTTAAATAGGACAGCGCATCTTTAATTTCTTGGCGCTCGAAAAAGCGCTGCCCACCATAAATACGATACGGCATCGCACTTTGAATTAAGGCTTCTTCAAGTACACGAGATTGGGCATTACTACGGTATAACATGGCGCAATCTTGTAAAGCACCGCCATTTTCTTGCCATTGTTTAATGCGCCCAACGACATAACGAGCTTCATCTAATTCATTAAATGCACAATAAAGAGAAATCGGTTCGCCGTCTCCGCCTTCAGTCCATAAATTTTTCCCTAAACGGTCGCTATTATTGGCAATTAACGTATTTGCGGCTTTTAGAATATTGTTAGTTGAACGGTAGTTTTGTTCAAGACGGATAGTTTCTGCACCTGGAAAATCATTGAGGAAACGCTGAATATTTTCAACTTGCGCACCACGCCAGCCATAAATTGATTGGTCATCATCCCCAACGATCATGACTTTGCCCGTTTCACCCGCTAGCACACGGATCCATGCATATTGAATGCTATTTGTATCTTGGAATTCGTCCACTAAAATATTGGTGAAACGTTCACGATAATGTTGTAGCACATGGGGTTTATTCAGCCATAACTCGTGGGCGCGCAACAGCAACTCTGCAAAATCCACCAGACCTGCGCGGTCACACGCTTCTTGATAAGCCTGGTAGACTTTTAACCATGTTGCCTCAACAGGGTTACCATAACTTTCAATATGTTGCGGACGAAGGCCTTCATCTTTTTTGCCATTGATGTACCACATTCCTTGGCGAGGAGGCCATTGCTTTTCGTCAAGGTTCATCGCTTTAAGCAAGCGACGAATTAACCGGTATTGGTCATCGCTATCTAAAATTTGAAAATCTTGCGGTAAATTCGCATCCATATAATGTTGGCGTAACAAACGGTGTGCTAAACCGTGGAATGTACCAATCCACATGCCGCCTTCACTACTTCCAATCAATTGATTGATCCGATGACGCATTTCAGCCGCGGCTTTGTTAGTAAATGTCACCGCCATAATTGAAAATGGTGAAGCATTTTCAACGGACATCAACCATGCAATTCGGTGTACCAATACGCGCGTTTTCCCACTCCCTGCTCCCGCAAGAACAAGTAAATTGGTACGCGGGGCTGCAACCGCTTCGCGCTGTTTGTCGTTTAGACCTTCAAGCAGATAAGAGACGTCCATAGTTACCATCAAAGCAAAACAGTGGCAAACACCACTGTGTTTTTATACATGAAAAATGATTATACCAATGATAAGAGAGATTCCAACTGGGAAATTTCAACGTGTGGTAATAAACGCACGTCTTTTTCTTCCATCAGTGTTTTTTGACTTGGGTTTATCCAGCAAGCTTGCATACCACTATTAATCGCCCCCTCAACATCAGTGAGTAAATTATCCCCCACATGTAAAATAAATTGTGGTTCGATATCTAAGCGCTGTGCCGCTAACCGGTACATATCACAAAAAGGCTTGGAACGTCCATCGGGACCAGCTTTTAAAACAAACTGAAAATACTCACCCAGACCACACGCTTCAGGCTGTGCATTGCCGTTAGTGATAGCAACAAGTGGGACTTTCTCAGCGAGCTGAATTAATGTTCTGTGTGTTGATTCAGGGATATCTATTTGATTACGCCAATAGGTAAAATGCGCCATAATATCATCCGCACCTTTTTCGGCGTTTTCCCGCGAATAACCATAATGGCAAAACATCATTTTCGATGAAAGCCAGCGCCAACGTGAAATGTCGTGGAAAATTTCAGGTTCTTGTTCTTCCACTAAACGACGAAAAGCATATAAATCATCGTTACTAAAATGATTGAATTGTGGGTCGTATTCACGCACAAAACGTAAAACTTCTTCTTCCGTTTTATCAATAACAGGGTGGTTATCGTAAAGCGTGTCATCCAAATCAAACGTAATCGCTTTAATTGGCGATAGCGGACGGTAAAAATGCATTAAGGTTTCTCCCTCTTTGCTCTCGGATGAGCCACATCATAAACGTTTGCTAAGTGCTGGAAGTCTAGGTGCGTATAAATTTGTGTTGTCGATAAGTTCGCATGCCCTAAAAGTTCCTGTACTCCACGTAAATTACCACTTGATTCAAGGATATGTGTCGCAAAAGAGTGGCGTAATTTGTGCGGGTTAATATGGCTATTAACCCCTTGTTTGATACCCCATTGTTCAAACCGCTTTTGAACATTTCGATTAGAAATTCGCTTGCCACTTTGAGTAGAAATAAATACGGCGTCGTCTTCTGGTTCATACAATTCGCGCATTTCTAACCAGCGCTGTAACCAACTTACGGCAGTTTTCCCCAGTGGAATTTTGCGTTCTTTACTGCCTTTACCCATCACCCAGACTTCACCCGTTGTTAAATCAAGATGACGGAGATTTAACCCGACCAGTTCCGACAAACGCAGCCCTGCACCATACATCACTTCGAGCATGGTTCTGTCTCGAACAACCAGTGGATCACCACTGTCCATATTGAGAAGCTGGGAAACCTCATCCACATCCATGTTCTTCGGTAGGCGTTTTTTGGCCTTCGGCGCTTGAATCGCCTTTGCTGGGTTTGCTGGCAGTTCACCTTGATGAACCATCCAATCACAAAAACTTCTTAAGGCAGAAAGCCGTAGCGCCATACTCGCTGCTTGAAGGCCAGCTTTTCGACTTTTTGCTGCAATGTTGCGAACTAACGTAGTATCGAGTTTCTGCCACTCATCAATTTTCAACGAAACCAGCATTTCAACAATGACACTAAGCTGACGCCGATAGTTTGTTATCGTTACAGGACTTAATCTACGCTCAACACGCAGGTAACGTAGAAAGGCTTCAATTTGGATCATCAGCCCTTCTGGCTGACCCCCTACAGGCGCTCTATCCATTGGCATAATAACCTCGGAAGAATTTGCGCGACTTTTTCTAACATGACGGTGCCCATACCATGCTGATAATGTTCACGATTACGACTAGTAAAAATGACCATTCCCGATTCACCATGCTGGCCAAATAGTGAAATTGCAACAGAGCCGACATTCAACGCATCAGGTAATAACAACTGAATTTCAGGACCATTTAAGCGACCAAGGTAATTGCGTCGTTCGCCAAACCGTTGAATCCTCACAGGTTCAAAAACGCGACGGGAAATGACTAATTGATGCGCATCGAGGGGGGCTGACAAGCGCCAGCTATCACTAAATAAGCGAACCGAAGCACCTGATAAACCGAGTTTTTTTGCCCAACGATTCAGCGCTTGTAGCATTTCTTGTAAACTTTTTGATGATGACATTTCAATCACCAGCAGTAATAACTCATCAAAAAGCTCCACATTTTCATGTGCTTGTTCAACCATAAAACGGATATCTTGCTCGAGCTGTTTAATTTTGATCCGTTGACGGCTCATCACTAACTCAGGCAAGGAAACCGCTCCGTTCACTACGTGAGGAACATTTATTTGCTCAACAAGCGTTGGATGGCGCAGAAAAAAATAAGGATTGTCCTTTAAATACTGCATCACACCATGTTCATCCATTTGATGAATTTGTTCGGATGCTTTTTCAGTTTTATCCATACTATCCTCTTAGCCCTTTCAAGATTAGACGTGGATCACTCCATCATAAACATGTGCCGCAGGGCCCGTCATATACAAAGGCGTTCCAGGTCCATCCCAAGAAATAGCAAGGGAACCCCCTGGTAAATCAACTCTGACTCGCTTAGCCAATAAACCTTGAGAAATCCCAACAGCAACGGCGGCACACGCACCACTACCACACGCTTGAGTTTCCCCTGCACCACGTTCATAAACACGCAAACGGATATGCTCTGCGCTAACTATTTCCATAAAACCAATATTAGCACGCTCAGGAAAACGCTCATGACTTTCAAGTGCAGGTCCTAAAATTTCGACTTCTGCAGTATGGATGCTTTCCACTTGAATAACGCAATGTGGGTTACCCATTGAAACTACACCGCATAATACTGTACGTTCTTGAGCGCGGATAATATAGGTTTTTTCTTCTTTAACAGCGCGAAATGGAACTCTTTGCGGCTCGAAATCAGGCTCACCCATATTAACGCTAACATCATCATTTTCATTAATGGTTAATGTCATACGTCCAGATTGGGTGCTAACTTTAATTTTTTGCTTATTAGTTAAGCCCTTAAGACGAACAAAACGTGCAAAACAACGCGCCCCATTACCGCATTGTGAGACTTCACTACCATCGGCATTAAAAATACGATAATGGAAGTCGAGATCAGGATCATAAGGCGCTTCGACCAACAAAAGCTGATCAAAGCCAACCCCTGTATGCCTGTCGGCTAAGCGACAAATCATTTCTGGGGAGAAGTACACATTTTGGGTTACTCCATCAACCACCATAAAGTCATTGCCTAAGCCATGCATTTTAGAGAATTGCATTTCACGCTCCATAGCGACAACTTACTGGTGACTAGTTGCTTGGGCAGGCTCTTTTGCCGAGCTGCTTGGGGCACTAGGTTGCACATCAGACGCTTGCGTAGGTGCAGCATTTTCTTCTGGTGGGAAATAAAGTGGGCCTTTTAAGCCACAGCCAGAAAGGGTAAATAAAACAACAAGTGCGCTCAGCCCAATTAAACTTTTTTTCATTCTTTTTCGCCTGTAATACTCACTTTTGACATCTGATATTTTTACACAATAGCAGGAGTGAACCCGCAAATCACGTCCGTTTATCAAGCATGTTGACATTATATACTTTAGGCTAAATTTAATCTGAAAATTTTAAGGGCTTCCCTCACCGCTCGTTCCCCCCTATAATTTCAATTAACAATAATAACTTCAATTAAATAATTGTGAGCAAACAGGAACTTAACCGTGAATGATAGTGAATTTCACCAGCTAGCGGAAACGCTGCTTAGCACAATTGAAGAGCATTTAGATAATTATGACGGCGATGCCGATATTGATTGTGAGATTAATGGCGGCGTGATGACCTTGAGCTTCGAAGATGGCAGCAAGATCATTATTAATAAGCAAGAAGCCTTTCACCAGATGTGGTTAGCGACCAAACAAGGTGGGTATCACTATGATTACCAAGATGGAAATTGGGTTTGTGACCGCTCTGGTCATGAGTTTAAGGCAAAATTAGCAGAGGCTATCGCGTTTCAAAGCCAAGAGCCATTTTCTTTCTAAGAAACGGTAACCTGTTAGTTATTGAGAACCAACCCACCTTTAATAATAGTGCGCTTGTTGCTGCCCTAATAGCGTTGAGCGCATATCATGCCCAGTTTCATCACTGTCGTCTTCTGTACCAAACGGCCATGTCGCGCCAGAGAACGCCACCACTTGGTTTTTACCTTCTTGATTAATAATTTGGTAAAATTGAGGTAGGTTAAAATTAATGAAATTTGCACCATAGGTGAAACGGTCATGGGAAGAGGAGTAAAACTTACTCACATCACGCACTAAGTCTTCTTTTGACCCCTCGCAATGGGAATAGATTTCAACACGGTTTGCTTCATCTAAAACATAAATATTAAAGCCCGTATTGTCTGGTGTGTTTTCAAAGAAAAACTGCACAATACCTTCACTTGCATAGCCATCAACGACTGCAGGTAAATGATTATCACTTTTTGCTTGCAGTTTTACTGGCCAACCATGCAATTTATTATGCGAAATTGCACCATAGAATTCGACCGCATTTTCAAGTTTTTGTACAGAAACGTTTAGGCGCTCAAAAAACAGCCCCCATGTTTGACCCGCAATACGCAACGCTTTGAAGCGCCCTGGATCATTGCGATTACTGGATAAACGCAACTCAATACACTCAGAAACTAACTGTTGTACACGAGTACGAATCAGACCACGCAAGTGCTCACTATAACAAAAAACTTCAACAGCTTCAGGTGGTGCCGCATCTTGGTGCATCTTACCTAAGATGGTTTTTAACGCTTCTAACATGCACTGCTCACCACTGAAATGCAGAGTTCTCACCTCATTCCATGAATTGCGGTACAACAAGTCAATACTGCCGATAAGGCATTGTTGCGTCTCACCAAAGCTGAAAATATCAAGCTTTCTGAAATCCACGTGTACCACTTGTTCAGAATAAACCTGCGTTGGATCTTTTTCTAAGTTAACGATAATGGCAAGGTGGCGAATTTCACATGGGCTATACAACGCTTTTGGTGTGGGTGCAGGCAAACGGATCGGGAAGTGGCTGGAAACGTCATGCATTAACTCAAGCAGTTTTCGCTCATCACACTGGGATTTCCCATTGTGCATATACACTTGCGTGTTTTCAGTGAGTAACCCGTTGAAATACGCCCACGCCACCAACTTATTCAAGTAGCGGTTATATTCAAGAGGCTGATGACCAATAATCGCGTCAATATTTGGAGCTTGGTTATACAAATACCAACCACTGCGATTCGCGCGCCCCGCAGGTACGTAAATAAAAGTTAAGTGAGATTCACTTAAATCAGGTGAAATTTGTGGATTCACCAATGTTACTTTACCTGGTAAGGCTTCAAAAGCCGCATATAACTTACGTGTTAATACCCCAATATCCTGTGGGCTCGCACTAACACTTAAATTATTTCGACGAGCAAAACGAATAAGGTTTCGATAGCTTTGCATCATCGTATCGAGTAACTCATTGTGCGCTTCACGAACCCGTTCAATTTTCCATTGATTACGCGAATCAAGTAATGCTAAACGTTCCGCACTCCATCCCCATGACTCAACGAGTTGAGATAACACATCACGGCGCCAACCAGAGCAGGCGTTGCCATCGTCTTCAGAGAGTTTTTCACAGACTTTGAGGTAAAAACAGCGGCGGATCAAATCAAGGCGGGTAGAATCATTGATTTCAGTGAGATAACGCGTAACACGGTCTAACATCAAACAGTATGAATCTAAACCGTAGCTAACAATTTCACCTGCATGTAAATGGCGTTTAAATTCCATTGCCAGCAATTTACCATGCGGATAGTCCCAAGAATAAGACTCGAGCAAAATACTTTTCAGGACGGCCTTATAAGGGGAATCGACACTTTTATATAGCTGCCACAAGCTAGCGCCAAAGTATTCAGCAGCGGATAGCTCACCTAACCCCCCTAAATCTAACCACTCGTTGGGCGTCAACACACCTTGTGCATATAACCCAATAACGTATTCATCGTAATGTTGCTCTTCTTCGACAGGCACCATCGTCCATAGCAAACGTTTTCCTGCCATGCGCACTGCTGTGCGATAAAATTCATCTAATAACAGGATATGCTGCGTTGAGCCACAGTTTTCCCCACCAATATGCCCACTCGCATGATGACGAAAACGGTTTTCATCGATTAAAAAGATAGTGACATCAATACCTAAAGAAGCTGCCCACTGCTCAATTAATGTACATTTTTTTTGCAAAAAACGTTTTTCTTCGTGATCGAGCCATGAAGGATGACAGACCCACACATCAATATCAGAACAGTGGCTCTGCCCAACAGAAGATGTGCTGCCCATCGAATAAATTCCAGTGATAGGTAATTCACCATTTGCACTTGAATCAATAGGTAAGAAGCGTTCAAATTGCCCTAACCATTTCATCTGTTCTGTATCTGGGGAGAAAAAACACACACCATGGGGCACACTACCTTCGATAAAACCAGGCATCATTGGATGATGATAATGAAACAAGACTGGCAGCAAACTATAAACCTGAGAAAAAGTCTCGCTCATAGACGCCGTCGCGCGCTCTAACCGTAATTGGTTTATCGCATCAAGTCTTTGCTTTAAGGTTTCAATATAGAGATACAAAGGTTACGCCTGACTGTAATGAATGTAATACAAATCTGGAAATTTCCCAGCACCCAACAGATAGAGATAGATTTAAAAAAGTTTTCAAATGAATTGTCGGAAACGTGATCAATTTAACACCTTGGAGCAAAAGGGTAAAGTAGATCACATAATTTTATACGCTTATTTTTGATACAAAATGCTTTTCAACATATTGTATAAAAAGACTTTTTATTTTTTAACTCGATAGAATATCCCTTGTTTTTCAATGGAATAATATCACTCACGTGAATTGTTTAATAAAGCAACAATTCAAAACGATATTAAGTACAATACGCACAGAGCCTGTGCTTGCACGCTTCAACACAAATTTATACTGCCTTCCCTCCTGCCAACTCAATAAATAGCACGATAAGCTAAAAAAATAATCGAATAGCTATCTCAAGTCATCATCTTTTGAATCACTTTCCTGCATCATGATTACAAATATAAATCTGTTACAAATAATCTGAATGGCGATTTTGTGCCCAACTGGAAAAAAAATCCTTAACATGTTAAAACTAATGCCAATTGTATGGTTAATACACGGCAATTTTCGCCAGAGAAAACAGCAAAATGACATCAACAAATATCGTGCGTATTGCAACGCGTAAAAGCCCTCTCGCCTTATGGCAAGCGCACTTTGTCAAAGACAAACTAGAGCAGTTTCACCCTGGCTTACAGGTTGAACTTGTCCCAATGGTCACAAAGGGTGACATCATTCTTGATACCCCACTGGCAAAAGTCGGTGGGAAAGGGTTATTTGTTAAAGAACTAGAGCTTGCACTATTAGAAGGACGTGCTGATATTGCCGTTCATTCAATGAAAGACGTACCCGTTGAATTCCCTGAAGGGCTTGGTTTAGTCACTATTTGTGAACGCGAAGACCCTCGCGATGCTTTTGTGTCTAACCAATATGACAATATTGACGCTTTGCCGAAAGGCAGTATCGTTGGCACATCAAGCTTACGCCGCCAATGCCAGCTCAGAGAGCTTCGCCCTGATTTAGTCATTCGTGATTTACGCGGTAATGTGGGCACACGATTATCAAAACTTGATAACGGCGAATACGATGCCATTATCCTCGCCGTTGCTGGTTTGAAACGCTTAGGGCTTGAAGAGCGTATTCGTACTGCGCTCGAACCTGAACAATGTTTACCCGCTGTTGGGCAAGGTGCTGTTGGCATTGAATGTCGCTTGGATGATGTGGTAACCCGTGAGTTACTTGCGGTACTCAACGATGATGATACTTCTATTTGTGTACTTGCCGAACGTGCGATGAATATGCGATTAGAAGGCGGATGCCAAGTGCCTATCGGTAGCTATGCGATTTGGCAGGATGATAAAATTTGGTTGCGTGCCCTTGTCGGTGCGCCAGATGGTAGCGTAATTATTCGCGGTGAACGCCTTATCGCGCCACAAGAGGCTAGCCAAGCAGGTATTTCACTGGCTGAAGAGCTGTTAGCACAAGGCGCGAGAGAAATTTTGGCTGAGGTCTATAAAGGAAATCCACCTGCATGAGAGTCCTTGTCACACGCCCTGAGCCCGCTGGTTCAGAGCTGATAACGGCAATTACCTCAATGGGTGGGCAAGCTTATGCTGCTCCTTTAATTTGTATTGGGCCAGGTGCTGAGCTCAATACCTTAACGACCCAGCTAGATGCCTTAGAAACGAACGATCTGGTCTTTCTTTTGTCCAAAAATGCAGTCGAGTACGCAAATTTAACACTTGAACAAATAGGACGTAGCTGGTCTGATAAGTTATCTTACTATGGAATAGGTCGTTCTACTGGGCAGTATTTTCAGCACACGACTGGGCAAATAGCACGTTGGGCTGAACATGGGGAAACCAGCGAAGTACTTCTAACGCTTCCTGAACTCCAATTTTTAGAGGGTAAACGCGCCCTTTTATTGAGGGGAAATGGTGGGCGAGAGCTTCTCGCATCCACATTACGCTCACGTGGTGCCCACGTTGATTATTGCGAATGTTACACAAGGTTGCCAGTGCATTACGACAAAACACAGTTCAATCAGAAATGGGTGCAAACCGATATTACTGATGTCGTGATCACCAGCGGGCAAATGTTAGCCTTACTTGAAGAATTAATCACCGATGAATATCGGGTATGGTGGTTTTCCCGCCGCCTGCTTGTTGTCAGTGAACGGATTGCAGATCTCGCCCGCCAAAGTGGATGGCAGAAGGTCTGTGTAGCGAATAGCGCAGATAATAATGCTTTAATTAAAGCATTAATCTCAACCGATATGGGATGCTAATTTATGACGGAACACGATAAAACAACCGAGACGGTGACGCCAAAAACAGATGAAAAATCAACAGTTCATCGCGGAACTAAGCCCTCTTCGGAACAAAAACGTTCTGGTCTCGTAGGCGGGATTATTGCGATTGCGGTTATCATCGCCATTGGTGGTGGTCTCTATTATTTCACTCAGCAAAGCAATGCAAAATTAGTCAATGAAAACAATGAACTAAAACAGCAGCTAAGTGATTTAATTGACCAGCAAAACTCAGATAGGCAACGTGTAGATGCTTTAATTGCTGCAAATAAAGATATCAAAAATCATGCACTTGAATACGAAGACAGACTAAATCGCCGTATGCAGGAGCTGCAAGCTCATGTTACGGCGCTTTCAAGTACCGATGTCAAAAGCTGGTTAATCGCCCAAGCGGATTTCATGGTAAAAATGGCTGGCCGTAAATTGTGGAATGATCATGATCCTGTTACTGCGGCTGTTTTACTAAAAAGCGCAGACTCCAGCTTAGCGGAAATGAACGACCCAAGCCTGCTTGATATTCGTAAATCCATCAATAATGACATGGCAAAACTGGCTGCAATTAACCAAATTGACTATGACGGCATTATATTAAAATTAAACCAGCTCAGTAATGAAGTTGATAACTTACGTCTCGCGGATTTAAACAGCGGTGATGCAACAGACGACAATAACAGTGACGTGAGTGATGATATCTCCGATTGGAAACAAAACTTGTCACGTAGTTGGAAAAGCTTCACCAGTGACTTTATTACGGTCCGAGCACGTGATGGTTCAGAAGCACCATTATTAGCGCCAAACCAAGATATTTATTTACGTGAAAATATTCGTTCTCAGCTTTTAATTGCCGCTCAAGCTGTTCCTCGTTACCAAGAAGAAACATATAAACAGTCATTAGAACAAGCCTCTACCTGGGTAAGGGCTTATTTTGATACTGAGGCGCCAGCTACGAAAGCTTTTTTATCCACCATTGATGAGCTCATCAATCAACCTATTGATGTTGACATGCCAGAGGCACTCGAAAGCCAAGAAAAGCTGGAAAAACTGATGCAAACACGCGTTCGCAGTTTGCTTTCACAGTCTGAAACAAGCCCATCGACTGATGGCGCAGTTGATGCAGCAGCTGAAGCGGTAAAAGACACGACAAAAGCCGCGGAAGATGCAGTGCCTGCTACGGATGCACAAACTTCGGATACAGAGCACCCTTTTGAATCCGCAGAGCCTGCGGGCAATAGGGGGTAATGATGATTAAAGTATTAATCCTCTTTCTAGTCCTGATTGCAGGTGTGATCTTAGGGCCTCTCTTGGCAGGTCACCAAGGGTATGTCTTTATTCGTACAGATAATTATGACATCACTACCAGCGTCACGAGTTTAGTTTTAGGCTTCATCTTGCTGCAATTTGTACTGCTATTCCTTGGTTGGTGTTATCGCCGTTTTATGAGCACCACTTCACGCACGAAAGGATGGGTAAGCGGTCGTAAATACCATAAAGCCCACACTCAAACTCAAAAAGCATTGCTGAAATTAGCTGAAGGTGATTTTGAGCAAGTTGAAAAGCTAATGAGTAAGCACGCTGATTTCTCTCAGCAGCCGGTGATTAACTATTTGATGGCCGCTGAAGCGGCGCAGCAACGTGGTGATGAGTTCCGCACTCACCAGTATTTAGACCGCGCGGCTGAAGCCGCTGGTAGTGACCAACTCCCTGTCGATATTTGCCGTGTGCGTATTCAGCTTGCTGAAGGTGAAGTCCACGCTGCCCGTAATGGTATCGATAAACTAATTGATAAAGCCCCAAGGCATCCCGAAGTTCTACGCCTTGCCGAACAAGCTTACTTACGTTCAGGCGCTTACCAAGCATTAATCGAATTACTTCCCGTGATGGCAAAAGTTCAGTTTCATAATGAAGACGAGCTTGATGCATTAAAACTTAAAGCTTACAAAGGGTTAATGAACCAATGTATGGCTGAAGGTGGAAGTGATGGCCTTAAAGATTGGTGGAAATCACAACCTCGCCGTGTCCGCCATGAAACCGCACTTCAAGCCTTCTTGGCTGAACACTTGATTGAGTGTGGTGATACCAAAAGCGCAGAGAAAATGATTATTGATGGCTTAAAGCAACAATATGATGAGCGCTTACTCTTGTTAATACCAAAAGTTAACAGCGATCACCCTGAAGCTATTGAGAAAACGTTACTGCATTTGCAAAAACAAAATGGTGCCACACCTTTATTAAACAGCACACTAGGTGTTTTATCGTTACATAATGCCCAATGGGAAAAAGCAGAATCCTACTTCAAAGCAGCTTTAGCACAACGCTTTGATGTTCAAGATGCTTCATGGCTCGCCGATACCTACGATAAGCTACATAAACCAAACGAAGCCGCTAAGATCCGCCAAGAGGCCCTAACGCATTCCTTGAAACAAGAACGCACTTAGTTATTCCTCAAAATAAAAACGCCACACTCTGAAGTGGCGTTTTTATTTCGTCCTCTAACTGCCGATAAATTGATAAAAAGGGTCATTTCGCCCCACTTTGTGACTCCATTAATATCTAAAAAAGACAAATAAAGTATTATCGTCGGTATACCGCATGAAGAAATGCCTATCGCTAAAAAACATAATCAATTCATTGCAAACAAAACAAGTTCAGCTATGTCATAAAACAAACACATAGTGTATAAAACACTATATGCATTTTTGCCTTGAATGAATTTAGGAAATATATATGAATGTAGTTAAAGCTATTTGGCGCTGGATTATCGCGACACCAAACCGTTTGCAAATCTTTTTTGACCTACTTCTGTTAGTTTTATCACCTTTTGTTTTTATCATGATCATCGGCTTTAATACTGAAGACCTCAGTAAAGATATTTTCATCATTACGTTTATTATTCTTTGTTATACCTACATTACTCGCTGGCTCAGCAAATGGTTTAGCAAAGGTAAAAATTAGTCTTCCTATTTGATTTCAGCCTCTTATTCCTATAAATAAGAGGCCTACCATAAAAAATGCAAAAAAAAACACCTGCACTAGGCAGGTGTAAAATACAATCAGGTCTACAGACGGATGGTGCCTCACTCAACGTTTCGCCCGTTCGTTGATGGTAAGAGGATGAGCTCTTGATCATCTAAGTTAGACAATAGGCACCGATAATCGGCTTTGCGTCATCTCTGGGTTTATGAAGCATTGCTATCATAAGAAGTGAGATGAGCATCTACATATTTAATAATGCAGGATGCGTGCCAACTTTTTCCATCATCCTATTTTTTCCCTGCTATTCCTAACGTTTCTGTATATCTTAGTTTTACGGGGTATTTTGAACCCAGAAAATTTGCACGCTCCCTTCACCTCACTTTTTTTAACCTTTAGCATGAATGAAAGCGTATTTCTTTGTCTCAATATAGAGACACCTTAACTCACTTATAAATTTAACCTTATAAATCAATAGGTAAAATGTCTCTTTTTGGCGACACGGAAGTATGGGTTTGTATAAAAATTACGACACTTATTTTTTACATAAAAAACAATGCGTTAAAGATTATGGTGTGATATAGCGAATTAATGACGTGCATGCACTCAAAAGGAACAGAAAAGAAGGGGTTTAAAAGATAGCGAGCAAGCTCGTCCAACAGTGAGTATAAAAAAATCAACATCGGGTTAAAAATGCAAAAACCCCGCTATTAAGCGGGGTTCTTTAAATTGGTCGGCGAGAGAGGATTCGAACCTCCGACCCACTGGTCCCAAACCAGTTGCGCTACCAAGCTGCGCTACTCGCCGAAATGTACTGCTTCACATCAATTTTTTTCGTGGTGCGAAAGGGGGGACTTGAACCCCCACGTCCATAGGACACTAACACCTGAAGCTAGCGCGTCTACCAATTCCGCCACCCTCGCAATGTCACAAAAAAAATGGGGTGGCTAATGGGACTCGAACCCACGACAACTGGAATCACAATCCAGGGCTCTACCAACTGAGCTATAGCCACCATAACTTCACTTTTTTCAAAGCGTTGCTATCATACTACATACAACGTCATTTTGCCAACCGTAGCGACGTGCTAAAACTGGTGCGCCCGACAGGATTCGAACCTGAGACCTCTGCCTCCGGAGGGCAGCGCTCTATCCAGCTGAGCTACGGGCGCTTAACGCCGTTGCGGGAGAGGATAGTACGGATTTATCTACCCGCTGTCTAGTCCTTTTTGAAATAAAAATATCGATTGCTTGCCTTTTATCCATTTCGCCGAGAAAGAGAGCATTTTTGCCCTCTTTTTTGCTCGACACCCATAAAAGCGCCGAGAAAATATCTTGCCTAGGCTTTTCTACTGCGGCCGTTTAACGCCTGAATTAAAAAATAAAGCAGGGAAACTGCCCCTAAAAAGAGTGCTCCGACAATTAATGACATCCGTGTATCTGGGTTTATCGCCATGCCCACTAATACACAGGCCAAAAAGAGTAACGTCGCATAGTTGACCCATGGAAATAAAATTGATTTAAACGGGTGTCCCACTAATTGTTCTTTATTTTGCTGGCGAAAACGAATTTGGCTGGTGAGCAAGACCAACCATGGTACCATTCCTGGCAAAACGCTTGCGCTGTACACGTACACAAACACTTTTTCTGGATTTGGAATAATATAATTCAAGCTAGAGCCTGCAACGAGACACAGTATTGTAAAACCAACACAACGTGCAGGAACTCCGTTTTTTGTGAGCTTCAGTAGCCCGCTGGGAAGCTGCTTATTTTGCGCTAATGCGTACAACATACGACCGCCACTGTACATCCCACTATTACACCCAGACAGCGCCGCAGTGAGTACTACAAAGTTGATCACCGCTGCCGCAGAGACAATCCCCACTTTCGCAAACGTTAAGACAAATGGACTCCCTTGCTGCCCGACTTCAGTCCACGGAAATAAGGTAACAACAATAAAAATCGCGCCAACATAAAAAATCAGAATGCGCCATAAAATGTTATTGATCGCTTTTTTCAGCGTGACTTGCGGATTTTTCGCTTCGCCTGCGGTGATCCCTACTAATTCAACGCCTTGATAGGAAGCCACAACGATACACAAGGCAAATAAAAAGCCTTTCCAGCCCCCAGCAAAGAAGCCACCATGTTCCGTCAGGTTAGCCAGCCCTATCGGCTCGAAGTTATTCCCAAGGCCAAAAAAAATTAACCCTAAACCAATCAGGATCATCACCACGATGGTGGTGACTTTGATCATCGCAAACCAAAACTCTAACTCGCCATACAAACGAACGGCAGCAAGGTTGGCCAATGCGACCAAAACCACGGCAACAATGGCAAATATCCACTGAGGTACATCTGGGAACCAATATTCGGCGTAAACACCGATGGCGGTAATTTCTGAGATCCCAACAGCCACCCACATAAACCAATAACCCCATGCGGTGAGGCACCCCCAAAATGGGCTCAGATACTTATAACCAAAAGAAGCAAACGACCCAGTGACAGGCTCCAGAAACAGCATCTCCCCCATGGAACGCATGATGAAGAAAACAAAAATACCCGCAATGATGTATGCGAGCAGTACGGAAGGCCCTGCCCATTTTAGCGTACTGGCTGAGCCCATAAATAGCCCAACGCCAATTGTTCCACCTAGCGCAATAAGCTCAATATGCCGAGCTTCTAACCCGCGCTGAAGTCCCTGTTGTGGATTCCCCATAAATACCCCTGTCATCAATTATTATCGTTAAACCACAGCGTGAATTGGAACGAAATTAGTCATAATTACTGTAATTTATTAAAAACAGCCGACTTGTCGACTGAAAAGCATGTCATAGACCCAAATTATAGAGAAAAACCATGATCTACATTTATTTTTGATGAATTATAGAAATATTTGAGGAAAGAGACCAGCGAATACGCCACTGAGTGATTTTACAATCAGCAAGGAAAGATAAAAAACCTAATAAGTAAACAAAAATAAAGCGGGAAAAATCCCGCTTTATCAATACATTATTACTCGGAAATAAACTTACAGCTTACCGCCATAATAGTAGCCTAAAAACTTCAGTAATTTAAACTGACGAGTAATACGTGAAGGTTGTGATAATAAGCGATATAGCCATTCTAAGCCTAAGTTTTGCCACACTTTCGGAGCACGCTTCACGTGACCTGTAAAAACATCGTAAGTCCCGCCAACACCCATATACAGTGCGTCTGGATGAATAACGCGACAATCACGCATAAAGAGTTCTTGCTTTGGTGACCCCATCGCGACTGTGACAATTTTAGCGCCACTCGCATGAATGCGCTCAAACAAAGCACCACGGTCTTCGGCGGTAAAATAGCCATTTTGCGAACCAACAATGTTCACATTCCACTGAGCGCGCAGTTTACTTTCGGTTTGTTCGAGGATTTCTGGCTTACCACCGACTAAGAATACAGGCGTACCTTCGCGCCCAGCTCTTTCCATCAGTCCTTCCCACAAATCTGCACCTGCAACACGGGAAACCTGAGCTTCTGGGTATTTACGGCGAATGGCGCGCACAATGCTGATCCCGTCTGCGTACAGATATTCAGCTTGGCCTAATAAGGTATTTAACGCGGTGTCTTTCTCCGCAATCATCACTTTTTCCGCATTAATCGCGACCAAAGTACCCGTTTTGGTTTCACCATTCGCAAACAAATAATTCAAAAAGTGGGCCATATCTTTGAAGCCCCAAATATTATGTCCACGAATCGAATACCGAGGAACAGATGAAGATTGAGTTGATGACGGTTCCATGATGCTTCCTTAACGACTTTCACGTTGTTGGCTTCTTAAAAAAGAAGCTGTTTTTGTGCGGATAAGCCCCGCACTTTCAAATAACCAATACAGGAGTTTTGCTAGAATCAGGCATAACCCAAAAATTAAGCAGAAAAAAACCACCCGTGAGACAAAAGAATCGACGCCTTCACGCGCTAATACGATAATGTTAAAAATCGCACCGAAGCAAAATGCCTGCATAATCGCGGCTTTATAGCGGTTTGGCTCTTGCAAACTCATGCCATAAATCCAGTCAAACCACTTAATGATCAACCCCACCGCGATTGCACCGAGCGGAATGAAAATCACCCCCCCCATCACCACTAATGAACCAATCAAAGTCGGTGAAATGGCTAATCCAGAATGGTTATTCAGCACTTCCCAAGTGAAGTAGTTCGCTGAGTTTAGTACGGTATCTGGTCGCTCTGGCCATACCCACGATGGGATAAACACATAAAAATCACGAATAATCGGTGCAAGTCCTTGGAAATCCATCTCATCATAATGGCTGAGTAATAAAGCGAGGTTTTCCCATGGCGAGAACGTATCTCGAGTCAGGTATAAGAAAGTGTAATACGCCTCGGAGCCGCTCACATCCAAACCATAACGTTTTAATGCCAGCCAGAACATCCCAACAATACTGGCGACACCTGCCGCACCCAGCATCCACAGAGTGATCCACCCCCTGACGATACCGATAAATAAAAATAGTGCGAAAGCGATGATGATATTCGCCCTTGTCCCACCCACAATAACATAGGTTAAAAAACCAAAAGCTACGGTGCTGACAAGGAAGAAAATCCAGCGTTTTTGTGTTGGTCGCAGAAAATACACAATCAGCATGGCAGGAATAAAGAAGTAGAAAAACCGCTTCAATGCGACCCCTGAAACTTGGCTGGAGAAAATTTGGCTGTAGGATTTCAGCTTGAATAGTAAAAAACCGTTCTGCATGAAGAAAATACCTACCGTCACTACCGCAATAGCGATTAATAACATGCAAGTGAGATTGGTTTCGACTTTGTTCATACTAAACAGCGCACGCCGTGAAGTCTCCACTTTGCGCGATAGCCGCGTTTTATAAGCCACGTAATAAATGGCATAAAAACTGGTCGCCGCAAGCTGCGCATACAAGAGATAATCGGCTGTCACAACCGCCACATCAAACTGGAACACTAAGGCGCAGGTTAACGGAAAACCAAAATAAAATGTCAATAAATACAACATTGAAAAGAAAATGTTGAAGTTAAAGCGAACACGTAAAAACTCTTTATAGAGCAAAGTGCCAATAAAGATGATTGATATCAGGTAGACCAACGCTAAGCCACCTAACTCCATTAGCGTCATGCTCGCCCCTCCGCGATACTGAGAATGGTTTTCCACCCCTCAGTAAAGTTTGGAGCAAAAAATTCGATATTAGCTTTATCCAACAAAGCCATTTGACGTTGCGCTTCATCCACCAGCGAGGTCGTCAATTCATCACCATAAAAAAATACAGGCACGTTTTGTGCCGTTAAATCCTGCCAAAACGTATTTTGGCGGCTGATCACAAATGGGATGCCAAATTGAATTAATAAACAAACCGTCCCAACACCTTGCTGGCGATTAAAAATGAAATAGCCGAGATCGCAGGTCTTCAACACGTTAAGATAATCACTGAATTCCATACGCTCTTTAAGGATTTCTACCTGGCCCGCTGCAAATTGGCTATTTGCCGCGTCTTCCACGTGTTGAATATAAACGTGGTTGTTCGCAGGATACCCCATTGGGATAATCACGCGAGCCTTATCACCAAACTGCTGTTTAATCGCAATCAGAGCCTCTACATGGCGATTAGAGCGATCACCTGAGTTACCGAGCAAGATAGTCAATTGCTCGCCTTCACGTGGCTTACGTTCGCTTATCGTTAAAGCAGGATCCATCCGTGTTGGAAAATACAGCACTGAAGCAGGCACTTTCGGGTTCGACTGGTGGAAATAACATAAATCGCCACGCGTCGCACAAACATGCCCAACTTTTTTTTGCGCTAAGCGGCGTAAAACATAAAACAGTTTAAATTTCAGTGAATTGGATTCTTCGTACAGGTCCGCACCCCAGATATGCCACCAAAATTGGTGAGGTTTGATTTGGCCAAATAACAGTGCCAGCCAAATCGGTGCATTAAATTGCCCATGGAAGAAGAAACGGGTACGGCGATCTGCTTTCGCCCGCTTGATCACACTATTTGCAATGGCTTTTTTACTCTCAAAAATATCAATTTCGAGCTGCGGATAAGCGTCAGCAAGCCGCGCATCATCGCTTACGACCATAAAATGCAATTTTTGTGACGGCGCCATTTCCTGGCTAATTACGCTATTAAAAAACGTCAAAACCGTCTGATTATGGTGTGGGAGATTCGATCCCAGTACATGTATTAAGGTTGTCATGCTCGCCTACGGTAAATCAAAAATACGCAACAACATAAGATAAAGTATACGATATAAGTAGCCATATAGGCCTGTGTCGCACCAACTGCGCCATGCTCAGGAATAAGCCAGTGAGCAAAACCCATCAGCAACACAAATTGACTCACTTCTGTCAGAACATAAAAACGCAATGCGGCTTTGGCTATCACCAAATAACCAAACACATATGCGCCAACTTTCAGGACATCCCCCACCAATTGCCAAGCAAAAAGGTCTCTCATTCCTGTAAACTTCTCAGAAAATAGCAGCCAAATGGCAAAATCACGCAGGAGCCAAACCATAAAACTGGCCACCGCGACAGCGGGTAAGACAAATTTTAATGCTTTGATAATTTCAGATGAAATTTCGCTTTTATGCTGTAAACGGGAAAGTGTTGGCAGCAAATACACTGAAAATGATGCGGTAATAAACTGCAAGTAAGCATCTGAAATGGTGCTAACCCCCGCCCATAACCCGACATCATCCCAACTATAACGCTCCGCCAATAGATTTCGCATCATGATATAAGCAACAGGTAATGTCACTGACGTTAATAACGCCATAACAGTGAATTTACCTAAATGCGTTGCAATGGCTTTGTCCCACGCGGGTTTAAGCATTGACAGTGCAAATTGTTTACGGCGAATAATCATCAAGCCTGCGGGCAGGACAACTAAGGCTGGTACAAGGGCTAAGCCTGCAAGCGCACCTTCATATCCACCCAAGGTATAGCACAAATAATAGGCAACAACACCCACTAAGCTCCCTAAAATGATAGCTTGAGCGTTACCCGATGCGTCTCGATAACCTTTTAGGATGGCTAAAAAATAGTTTGCGTAGGCTATCCCCATCTGAATAAAAGCCACAGCATAAATCACAGAGGCGTAATCAGGACTATCAAATAATACCTGACTAATAGCACCACTGAATAATAAGAAAACAATGGCTAACAGCGTTGAAAAGCCGAGGATTAGCGTTGATGATGTCCCTAAAACAGCACGAAGCTTGACGGGGTCTTGATGGTGCTCTGCCACATACTTTGTGACACCATTGAAAATCCCCGCACCAGACAATACACCCAGAACGGTGATCAATTGGCGGAAGTTCCCCGCCAACCCAACACCGCTCGGGCCAAATGCAATCGCCAGTAATTTAACGATAAGCAGGCCTGCCCCGATTTTAATCAGGGTAGACCCAGCAGTCCAAACAGAGGCTCTAGCTAACGACATTAGGCAAAGAACGCCTTAATCTGTTCGATAACTGTTTGTTGTTCTGCATCCGTCATGTTGTAGAACATCGGCAAACGCACCAGTCGGTCACTTTCTTTCGTAGTGTATTTGTCTTCACCATGGAAGCGACCAAACTCCAGCCCCGCAGGACTTGTGTGTAGTGCAACGTAGTGGAACACAGTTAAAATGCCGTGAGATTTCATAAACTCATTGAATTCAGTACGCTCTTCCACATCCTTCAATTTGATGTAGAACATATGGGCGTTGTGCACTAAACCTTCAGGCACAGTCGCTAATACTAAACGGCCTGCATCCGCCAGCGGTTGCAACGCTTCGTAGTAACGTTTCCATAGCAATAAACGGCGTTCGTTGATTTTGTCTGCTTCTTCCAATTGAGCCCACAGGTAAGCCGCTTGTAAATCAGACAACAGGTAGCTTGAACCGATATCACGCCATGTGTATTTATCCACTTGTCCGCGGAAGAATTGGCTACGGTTTGTCCCTTTTTCACGGATCACTTCAGCACGGCTGATTAAGTCTTTATCGTTGATTAACGTCGCGCCACCTTCCCCACCGGAAGAGTAGTTTTTGGTTTCATGAAAACTGTAACAACCAATGTGGCCAATTGTCCCTAACGCCTTGCCTTTATAGGTTGACATCACGCCTTGTGCCGCATCTTCAATGACGAATAGGTCATGTTTTTTGGCAATATCCATGATGGTGTCCATTTCACAGGCAACCCCTGCGTAGTGAACAGGCACAATCGCACGCGTACGCTCAGTAATCGCCGCTTCGATTTTCGTTTCATCAATATTCATCGTATCTGGACGGATATCAACGAACACAATTTTCGCGCCGCGCAGAACAAATGCGTTTGAGGTTGATACAAAGGTAAAGCTCGGCATGATCACTTCATCGCCAGGCTTAATATCAATCAGGATTGCCGCCATTTCTAATGACGCGGTGCAAGATGGTGTTAACTGCACTTTTGGGCAATTAAAACGTTTTTCCATCCACTCTTCACAACGTTTTGTGAAACCACCATCACCACACAGCTTGCCACTTTCCATGGCTTGTCTCATATACTCTAATTCAGTGCCTACAACGGGTGGTTTATTAAATGGAATCATGTTGTCCCCTGTATAACCAATAGGCGGTACTGGCAATCGCCGCACCGCTACGTGAATAAAGATTTAATGCCGCAACATTGCTGATTTGGGTGGCAACATTTAACTGTCTTTTTTGGTGTTGCACACACCAGTCGAATGCCGCAGACATTAACTTGCGACCTATTCCTCGCCCTTGCGCTTCAGGCACTTTAGCTAAAAGCCCGATGCGTGCAGTATCATCATCAATATGGCGCAAACTCACAAAACCTAAAATGCGGTCAGAGGCGTCTTTGACTAATAAGCAAGTATGGTCAAACGTACCAAGCACGGCTTTTTCTATCCACAACGCGTAAAACCGCCCGCTGTCCCCTTCACGATACCAAGGCGCGCGAAAACGGCTATTACTAAAGACAGAGGCAGCTGCTTGTTGCAGTAAAGGGACGTCATCCACTTGCGCCGCAACGATGCTATCTGCCACCGTTAACCCCGCCTTTAGATAAGCATTTTCTGTGCCAATAGTGAGGGCAAAATCAATTTCACCTTCGACAAATGCAAACCCCATACTGGTTAAGTCATCAATCAATAACGTTTCAGATGCTGCAACCTTGGCTTGGATGATATCGTACGCATCCATTTGATAAGCAAGGACAGTTTCGAGGTTTTTCCCCGAGAAATTTAATTTTGCGGTTGAGCGATGAAAGAAGTCGCTCTCCCACTGCAAACCATCAATACTGGCGCGGACGGACACGGAGTAAATCCTCTAAATATTGCCCATAACCGGTTTTCTTCAGTTGCTGCGCGGAAGCTGCGACTTGTTCGTCGGTTAGCCAACCATTACGCCATGCGATTTCTTCTAAGCAGGCAACTTTAAAACCTTGTCGTTTTTCAACGGTTTGTACAAATGTACCTGCCTCAATCAAGCTGTCGTGGGTGCCGGTATCCAACCAAGCAAAACCACGGCCAAGCAGTTCAACATTTAACTGCCCGCGCTCTAAATACATTTGATTGATAGACGTAATTTCTAATTCACCGCGTTCAGATGGCTTGACTTGCTTAGCAAATTCAACCACTTGAGAGTCGTAGAAATATAACCCTGTTACCGCCCAGTTTGATTTCGGTTTTATCGGTTTTTCTTCGATAGATAACGCTTTAAAATTATCATCAAACTCCACCACACCAAAGCGCTCTGGGTCCATGACTTGGTAGCCGAATACCGTTGCCCCATGTGAGCGTTCTGCGACTGATTTCAGTTTCGGGCTAAACGAATGACCAAAGAAAATGTTATCCCCTAAGACTAAACAACAGCTATCACCATTGATAAATTCTTCACCAATAATAAAGGCTTGTGCTAATCCATCTGGTGATGGCTGCTCTGCATAACTCAGTTCAATACCAAACTCATGTCCATCCCCCAATAGGCGCTTGAACATCGGTAAATCATCGGGAGTCGAAATAATTAAAATTTCGCGAATACCCGCTAACATCAAGACAGAAAGCGGGTAATAAATCATTGGCTTATCATAGATAGGCAATAATTGTTTAGAAATACCACGGGTAATTGGGTGTAAACGCGTTCCCGATCCCCCCGCTAAAATAATACCTTTCATGGTTTCACCTAATTGCCAAGGCCTAAGCGTTCACCTGCGTAGGAGCCATCTTGTACACGACGCCACCACGTTTCGTTATTCAAATACCACAACACTGTTTTGCGAATACCAGACTCGAAAGTTTCTTCAGGTTTCCAGCCCAATTCACGCTCAATTTTTGCTGCATCAATAGCATAGCGCATGTCGTGACCAGGTCTGTCTTTCACATAAGTAATTAAATCGCGGTAATGTGCTACACCTTGTGGTTTTTGCGGATGCAACTCTTCCAGCAGCTCACAAATGGTTTCAACAACTTCAATATTACGGCGTTCGTTATGCCCACCGATATTGTACGTTGTGCCTGGCTGCGCCGTTGTTGCCACCAAATGTAAAGCGCGTGCATGATCTTCCACAAACAACCAATCACGAATTTGCTCACCTTTGCCATACACTGGCAGTGGTTTGCCCGCTAAGGCGTTTAAAATAATTAAGGGGATCAATTTCTCAGGGAAATGATATGGCCCATAATTATTTGAGCAGTTGGTGATCATCGTTGGCAAACCATAAGTTCTTTGCCACGCACGCACCAAATGGTCGCTGGATGCTTTAGAGGCAGAGTATGGACTGCTTGGCGCATAAGGTGTTGTTTCTGTGAAGAAACCTTCAGGACCATCCAAATCACCGTATACTTCGTCTGTCGAGATGTGGTGGAAACGGAATGCCGCTTTTTTCCCTTCATCTAACGCAGACCAATAATGACGCGCGGCTTCTAACAGTGTGTAAGTACCCACAATGTTGGTTTCAATAAAAGCGGCAGGACCGTCAATAGAACGGTCCACGTGGCTTTCCGCCGCCAGATGCATAACAGCATCGGGTTGATATTGAGCAAAAACGTGGTCAAGTGCTTGTCGGTCGCAGATATTCACTTGCTCAAACGCATAGCGTTCACTGCTCGCGACAGGCGCGAGGGATTCAAGGTTGCCTGCATAAGTCAGGCAATCAATCACAATCGCACTGTCGTTCGTATTCTCAATAATATGACGCACCACTGCGGAGCCAATAAACCCCGCACCTCCAGTGATTAGAATGCGTTTCAACGCCAGACTCCTTTTGTATCCACAACCCATTTTTGTGGGATTGCTGAACCTTGAATGCCTTTAAAAACATTGTGGTCAACTAACATTAGGATCACATCCGCTTCATTCACCGCTTTTTCAATTGAAACTAATTCAGAAATGCCTTTCAGCGATGTTGGTAATTCTTCGATATGTGGCTCAACCGCATAAGTTTTACCTGGGTTCCAGTTCGCCACCATTTTAGTGATATGCATTGCTGGGCTTTCACGTAAATCATCAATATTCGGTTTAAACGAAAGGCCAAAACACGCAATCGTCACTTCGCTGGCTTTCTTGCCTGTTTCCACTAAGCAATCCGCAACAGCTGCTTTCACTTGATCAACGACCCAAATTGGCTTGCCGTCATTCACTAAACGTGCGGTGTGGATTAAACGTGATTGTTTCGGATTTTGAGCAACAATGAACCATGGGTCAACGGCAATACAGTGACCACCAACACCAGGGCCTGGTTGTAAAATATTCACGCGCGGGTGGCGGTTTGCTAGGCTGATCAGCTCCCACACATTGATATCTTGCTCTGCACAAATTAATGACAATTCGTTCGCAAATGCGATATTAACATCACGGAAGCTGTTTTCCGTTAATTTGCACATTTCTGCGGTTCTTGAATTGGTGATCACGCATTCCCCTTCAAGGAAAATGTTGTATAACTCACTCGCTCGCAGTGAAGACTTCGGTGTCATGCCGCCCACAACACGGTCATTTTTAATTAATTCGACCATCACTTGCCCTGGCAATACACGCTCTGGGCAGTAAGCAACATCAATATCCGCTTCTTCACCCGCTTGATGTGGAAACGTTAAATCTGGGCGAGCTTCCGCCATCCACTGTGCCATTTGCTCCGTTGTACCTACTGGAGAAGTAGACTCAAGGATCACTAAATCACCTTTTTTCAGCACAGGCGCAATCGACTCTGCCGCAGAACGGACATAAGCTAAATCGGGTTCGTGATCACCTTTAAATGGTGTTGGAACAGCAATCAAATAAGCATCGGCAGGCTGTGGCTTTGTAAAAGCTTTCAAATGACCTTCTTCAACGGCTTTCTTCACCACGATATCAAGTTCAGGTTCCACGATGTGGATTTTCCCTTGATTAATAGTATCCACCGCATGTTGGTTAACATCCACACCGACAACCTGTTTTTTACGTGATGCGAAGGCTGCTGCTGTTGGTAAACCGATATAACCAAGGCCAATAACAGAAATAGTTTCAAAACTCATAATTTCACCTGATTACTTTTTAATGCTGTAAGAATACGCTGACAAGCATGACCATCCCCATACGGGTTATGTGCGCGGCTCATTTCATGATATTCCGCATCATCTGTCAGTAACCGATTAACTTCGTTAACAATTTTTTGTGTATCTGTTCCCACAAGACGAACTGTACCTGCGTCAACGGCTTCAGGTCGCTCAGTGGTATCTCTCATGACTAAAACGGGTTTACCGAGAGAAGGCGCTTCTTCTTGAATTCCCCCTGAATCAGTCAAAATCAAGTAGGCATGATTCATTAAGTAGACAAATGGAAGATATTCTTGAGGGCTAATTAAAATAATATTATCAATATTATGCAAAATACGTTTTACAGGCTCACTCACATTTGGATTCAGATGCACAGGATAAACAACTTGTACATCTGGGTGAGCCTGAGCAATGTCAGCCAATGCGTGGCAAATACGCTCAAAACCGCCACCAAAACTTTCTCGGCGGTGGCCTGTCACTAAAATCATTTTCTTATTAGGGTCAATAAATGGGTAGTTTGCACCCAACTTTTCCATCATGTGCTGGTCGCTCATGACTTTATCTCGCACCCATAACAGCGCATCAATCACGCTATTGCCAGTCACAAAAATGTGGCTATCAGGGATCGATTCTTTTAATAAATTTTGGCGTGAGTTTTCTGTTGGGGCGAAGTGATACATCGCTAAGTGCCCCGCAATTTTGCGGTTAGCTTCTTCAGGCCATGGCGAATAAAGATTCCCCGTACGTAACCCTGCCTCAACATGCCCAACAGGAATACGATGGTAAAACGCAGCGAGGCTCGTTGCCATAGTAGTTGCAGTGTCGCCATGAACAAGAACAACATCAGGCTGGAAATCGGCAAAAACACTTTTCAGCCCTTCAAGAATACGACAGGTAATATCCGTTAAGTCTTGCCCTGGTTTCATAATGTTGAGATCGTAATCGGGTGTGATCTCAAATAATTTCAGTACTTGATCAAGCATTTCACGATGTTGTGCAGTGACACAAACTTTTGCTTCAAAATCAGCATCGTTCGCCAGTGCATGAACTAACGGCGCCATCTTGATGGCTTCTGGTCGAGTGCCGAATACAGTCAATACTTTCACGATGACTCTCTTATATTTATCTTTTGCAGTGTGCTGCTTATTTAAGCTTAATGACTTTATCAAGCCACTGATAAATGTGTCAGTGGCTTATCCCAAAATCAAGATGGACGGCGGCGAGAAAGTACCACTCCGGCACCCACTAATAACCCTATAGCGCCCCATAGAACCATCATAAAGGCTCGACGTGGGCTATCACGTTTGACAGGATCTTCAGGCGTACGCAAATAACGGTAAGCTTGAAAATTATCTTGGAGAGTAGGCCCAACGCTTAATGTTGATAACATTGCGATGTTTTGGTCATAATCTGAGTCATGATCTGGGCCCGTTGCTTTTAATGTTTCAATTTGTGCCTGTAATAATGGGGCACCTAACATAAACATTTTAGAATCAGGGATTTCATCGACTGGTGTTGCGCTTTGATTACGCACAATACCTTGTTTTTCAGCAACTTTTAGTGCTTGTTCCAACGCGTTTAATCGTCTTTCATAAGCGGCGGTTGCCACCATGTCTTCACGTTTAACCAACGCTTTCATTGATTGCATTTTAGTTGCCCAAGTGCCTTTAATTTCATCATTCAGATTCGCGGTTGCACGTTGATTCGCAAATTGCGTGTATTGGCGTAACAACTGGTTTGCGTCTGTTGATGTTTCAGCCACTAATTTAATACTATCCGTTAGATTTTTCACTTCATCAGCGGGTGTAAACTCAATATCATTGATGAGCTCATCCAATAATGCAGCATCCGCTTTTGGATCATTTTCTAACCGTTGCTTGTAATAATCTGTGCTCAACCAAAATTGGCGGCGGGTATCGTAAGAACCGAGTTGCTTAGTAAACTCTTGATAAGCTTCTTTTGCAATTGTCGGCAATTGCCCTTCTTGCCCAGTACTATTAATACGGGAATCGAGGTTGCGCAGAAACTGTTGCTGAGAATAATAACTTCCCAAATTATTTACAGTTGGTAAATCCGTAATCGCTGTCGCACTCCATTTGGGCTGCATAAAATAGGATGCTCCCAATGCAATTGCCGCAAAAATCACGGCAAATGCAACGATCCAAACTTTTCCTTGCCACAAGGAGCGGCATAAACCGCGGATATCCAACTCTGGCTCTATTGGTGTTTGATGCTGACTCGGTTGTGTTTCTGAGTTATTCACTGCACAGAACCTCTATTTTCGTTTTTTCGTTACCGTACTGCACCCCTGCGCGCTTTGCGTCGAACTCGTTTAATAAAACGGGCGACTTTCCAAGCTCGTTTGATGCAATAACCATACATCATAAATACAAGCAAAAATAATGCCAACATTACCCATTCTGGTACAAATGCTAAGCGTTCACCGATAATACCAATGCAAGCTAAAAATGCGGCTGACAACGTAATCAGAACAAAAGCCCCTTTTGGTGTAAAACCTGAGCGCATAATCAAATGATGAATGTGCTGGCGGTCTGGAGAAAACGGACTCATTCCCTTACGGATTCGACGATACATAATTGCAACCATATCCATCAGAGGGATTGCGATAATCCACAGTGCCGTAACTGGGTTGATTGGGTGAACCTCTTCCTGTGTTGAAGCCACCAAAATCCAAATAATCGTAAACCCAATTAAAGTACTTCCCGCATCCCCCATAAAGACTTTAAATCGACGGCCTAATACACCTAGATTTAAAAGGATATAAGGAAGAATAGCTGCAATAAAAGCAAAACACCAAAATGCTAATGCATAGTTACCATTTTGATACAGTAAGAAACCTAGTGCTCCAAAGGAAACAGAAGAAAGCCCGCCAAGTAACCCATCAATACCATCCACCATATTAAAGGCATTTATCGCCGCCCATACTGCAAATAAAGTGACAATATAACCAAACGGACCCAATACTAATTCCCACGGGCCAAAAGCATGACCCAATGATTCCAGTTTAAGCCCTGCAGCTGTCATCATAACGACCGCAACAATCGCCTGAACCCCTGCTCTTAACTTCACGCTAATATCAAATCGGTCATCTAATGCACCGATAAAAACCAATAACCCAGCACTCGCAATGTATAACCACTTATGAGGGATATATTCCTCTGTGATATAAAATGCAAAACAGATCCCAAAGAAAACGGATATTCCCCCAACAAGAGGAATAAGCCCTACGTGTTTCTTTCTGAAGTTAGGCTTATCAACTAACCCGATTTTTATCGCAACGATACGGGCGAAGAAAATAAAAACTAACGAAAACAAGAAGACGTAGAAGAGGTTGGTTACAAAGTGTATGGTGTCCACTGTTTGACTCTCTTAATATTTTTATTTAACTATCAATACTAAACTTTTATTGGCGAATGCCGATAAAAATGCAATCGCTACTGCATTATCATCTCAGTAATAAAATCTACTATAAGACGAATCTATATTCATAAAGAGATAACTGTAACATTATTAAAAAACACACTTTATTCGTGTTGCTCATTCAATAATGGAATCTGACACATTTTATACTTAATAGCTGCAAGATGCATGCCATAAAAGCAATACACTGAAATAGTGTTAATCAATTAGTAGCCTTCACGACACCCCACATCTTTTAATAAACCAAAAAACTAATTTCAGTCAAAATAGTAAACCCGATAAACAGCATTTAATTACTCCAACAATACTTATTATCAATACTCTCATCTTAAAATTAGATACTAATCTATCAAATTAATATGAGTGATGGATTTTCAAAAAGATTTTAATTCAAATATATCATGATGTGATATACGCACAAAAAAAGGTGCCATGTAGGCACCTTTCGTTGAAGCTAGAAACCAAAACAACTAAGCTCTCTTCATAAAATCAAAGAACTCTTCGTTAGTTTTTGCCATTGCGAGCTTACTAATGAGGAATTCCATCGCATCAATCTCACCCATTGGATGAATAATTTTACGTAGGATCCACATTTTTTGCAGTTCGTCTTGTGAAGTAAGTAATTCTTCCTTACGCGTACCAGAACGATTGTAATCAATCGCTGGGAATACACGTTTTTCCGCAATTTTACGAGAAAGGTGCAGTTCCATATTACCTGTACCTTTAAACTCCTCGTAAATAACTTCATCCATTTTCGAACCTGTATCAACCAGTGCAGTTGCAATGATTGTCAGGCTTCCACCTTCTTCGACATTACGGGCAGCACCGAAGAAACGTTTAGGACGATGTAAGGCGTTTGCGTCCACACCACCTGTTAAAACTTTACCAGATGAAGGAACCACGGTGTTATACGCACGAGCAAGACGTGTAATGGAGTCGAGTAAGATAATGACGTCTTTTTTATGTTCAACCAGACGTTTTGCTTTCTCGATAACCATTTCAGCCACTTGAACGTGACGCGCAGCTGGCTCATCAAAAGTAGAAGCGATAACTTCACCTTTAACTAAGCGCTGCATTTCTGTTACTTCTTCAGGACGCTCATCGATCAACAGAACCATCAGAACGCAATCTGGATAATTGTGTGCAATGTTAGCGGCAATATTTTGCAGCAACATCGTTTTACCTGCTTTTGGCGGAGCAACAATCAGCCCACGTTGACCACGGCCAATTGGTGCAGCTAAGTCTAAAACTCGCGCCGTTAAATCTTCTGTTGAACCGTTACCACGTTCCATGCGAAGACGATTATTTGCATGTAATGGTGTTAAGTTTTCGAAAAGGATTTTACTACGTGCGTTTTCAGGTTTGTCGAAGTTAACTTCATTGACTTTCAGGAGAGCAAAATAACGTTCGCCTTCTTTAGGAGGTCGAATTTTTCCTGAAATGGTGTCACCTGTACGTAGGTTAAAACGGCGGATTTGGCTAGGAGAAACATAGATATCATCGGGACCTGCGAGGTAAGAACTGTCTGCGGAACGGAGGAAACCAAATCCATCCTGCAATATTTCCAGTACGCCATCGCCGAAAATATCTTCACCACTTTTCGCATGCTGCTTCAAAATGGAAAAAATAATATCCTGCTTTCTCATACGGGCTAAGTTCTCTAGCCCCATATTTTCGCCTAACGTAATCAATTCTGATACTGGCGTATTTTTTAATTCGGTAAGATTCATAATGGTGGGTTCTTTAACTCGGGGTAATTCTCGAACTATGAACGTTAATTGACGGCAACTTATTTATTAAGTGCCAGTTTAACTTAACTGCCCTGTTGGTAGCCAACTCAATAAAGCCAACAACAATGCATAAAAATTTGTGCTAGCCACTGCTAAATCTGTTTTAACATATGACCATAGCTCATCTGAACGATGTTTGGCATATTATTAGAAACACACACAACATTAGCAATAGTTTTTTGTACATTTAGGACAACATCTATCCCAAGATCGCAAATTTAGGTTCAGCTTCGCATTTAAAAACACATTCCCTGCACACTAAATTTTTCCCGATACGTTTTTACATCCGAAGACTTAACAACGTCTTATGTCATACTACTGCTTATGCACTATCTTTAAGGTATATGAAAAATTCATGTGAAACAACAATATTGAATCTAGCGGGTGCTTAACTCAATGTCTATGTTCTCAGTTTTCATATTTAAAATCATTGTGCCATTAGTTTTGATAATCAAAAATCATTAAAATACTGAACTAACTAGCTTGATATATAAGATAAGAGCAATGGAATACAGAGTAATTCATACGGGTGCTACACGAGGAATAGTGATAACTTATCATGCTTAGATGAGGACGTCTAGCGACTCTCTTGATAAAATAGATACGCCGCTAAACGTTTTAGATCACATATAACGATAACTTACAGATTTTCGTCTAGAAATTCTTTCAGTTGCGTTTTAGATAATGCACCAACTTTTGTCGCTGCTACACTACCATTTTTGAATAATAATAATGTCGGGATACCACGAATTCCGTATTTTGGAGCAGTAGCCGGATTATCATCAATATTCAGTTTTGCGATGGTCAATTTGCCTGTATATTCTTCAGCAACTTCATCAAGAATAGGCGCGATCATTTTACAAGGACCACACCATGCTGCCCAGAAATCGACGAGAACAGGTGAATTTGATTTCAGAACTGCAGTTTCAAAGCTTGCATCAGTTATATGTATAATTTTGTCGCTCATGTTGTACTCCAAAGAATCATCTTTTTGCAGACTTAGTGTAACATTATTGGCAGCAGTATGCTTTATTTCAAAAGATACACTTTCGTAAACCAACCGTTAACTGATATTCTAACATACTATGAGTAAAGCACACTTGACAGAAAAGAAGTTTTCCGACTTCGCATTGCACCCTAAAGTCATTGAAGCTCTGAACAAGAAAGGCTTCAATTATTGCACGCCTATACAGGCGTCAACATTGCCTTTCACTGTCGAAGGCAAAGACGTTGCGGGACAAGCGCAAACAGGTACAGGTAAAACGTTAGCATTCTTAACGTCAACGTTTCATTATCTATTAACTCACCCTGCTATTGAAGGGAAAAAAGCGAATCAGCCACGTGCACTCATGATGGCACCGACTCGTGAACTCGCTGTTCAGATATACTCTGATGCCAAAGAGTTGGCAGAATATACGGGTCTGAAAATGGGGCTCGCTTATGGTGGCGATGGCTACGATGAACAGCTAAAAGTGTTACAAAACGGTGTCGATATCCTCATAGGAACGACTGGCCGTCTTATTGACTATGCGAAACAAGGCCATGTAGATTTAGCCGCCATTCAAGTCGTTGTACTTGATGAAGCTGACCGCATGTACGACCTTGGTTTTATTAAAGATATTCGTTGGTTATTCCGTCGTATGCCAGAGGCCGCTGACAGACTAAATCTGTTATTTTCTGCCACACTGTCTTATCGCGTGAGAGAACTCGCCTTTGAGCAAATGAATAACCCTGAATATGTTGAAGTTGAGCCTTTACAAAAAACGGGCCATCGCATTAAAGAAGAGCTTTTTTATCCTTCAAATGAAGAAAAAATGCGTTTACTTCAGACTCTTCTCGAAGAAGAGTGGCCTGAGCGTTGCATCATTTTCGCCAATACTAAGCACCGTTGTGATGACATTTGGGCACATTTAGCGGCCGATGGTCACCGTGTTGGCTTACTGACTGGCGATGTGGCACAGAAAAAACGTTTACGTATTTTAGAACAATTTACACAGGGCCAACTGGATATTTTAGTTGCAACGGACGTCGCTGCACGTGGATTACATATTCCATCAGTGACCCACGTCTTTAACTACGATTTACCTGACGACTGTGAAGATTACGTTCACCGTATAGGCCGCACTGGCCGTGCAGGGGAAAGTGGTAATTCAATTAGCCTAGCTTGTGAAGAATATGCACTTAACTTGCCTGCAATCGAAGAATACATTCAACATTCGATTCCAGTGAGTAAATATAACAGCGATGCATTATTAAGTGACTTACCCGCACCTAAACGTCGTCATCGCCCACGCCCTGGAGGCCAGCGCCGCAATTCAAATGCACCGCGCCGCCACAATGGTCCGCGTAATAACCATAAACGTCCAGGCTGAGTAAAAACGCTATGCTGAAATCTTCTTCTCTTTATGCTGCTATCGATTTAGGTTCTAACAGTTTTCACATGCTTGTCGTACGTGAAACCGCTGGCAGCATACAGGTTATTTCTAGGGTTAAACGAAAAGTCCGTCTTGCTGCTGGGTTAGATAAAAACAATCACCTTTCTGAACAAGCGATGGAACGTGGTTGGCAATGTCTACGACTTTTTTCGGAACATCTACAAGATATTCCGACAACACAAATTCGTGTGGTCGCGACTGCAACACTACGCTTAGCGAAAAATGCCGATATTTTCATCGAAAAAGCCAGCAATATCCTAGGAAATCCCGTTAAAGTCATTCAAGGGGAAGAAGAAGCCCGCTTAATTTATCAAGGTGTTGCACATACGACAGGCGGCCCCGACCAACGCTTGGTGGTGGATATTGGAGGGGGAAGCACTGAACTTGTAACAGGAACTGGCGCAAAAGCACAGCAGCTCTATAGCCTTGAGATGGGCTGTGTGACATGGCTTGAGCGCTATTTCAGTGATAGAAGCTTAACAGAAGACAATTTTTCAGCCGCACAAGCAGCCGCAAGGAAGGTTATCGAACCCGTTGCCGATACCTTAAAAGCTCACGGCTGGAAAATCTGCGTTGGCGCATCAGGTACTGTACAAGCAATCCAAGAAATTATGATTGCACAAGGCATGGATGAACTTATTACATTGCCTAAATTGCAGCAACTAAAACGCAAAGCCATTCAATGCCAAAAACTTGAAGAGCTTGAAATTGAAGGTTTAACCTTTGAGCGTGCTTTAGTATTTCCAAGCGGCTTATCCATTTTAATTGCCATTTTTGAAGCGTTAGATATTGATAGTATGACACTTGCAGGCGGTGCTCTACGGGAAGGGCTCGTTTATGGCATGTTAGAACTGCCGATTGAGCAAGATATTCGCGCTCGCACTGTACGCAATATCCAGCGTCGTTTCCAAGTCGATATCGAACAAGCTAGCCGCGTTCGTCAGTTAGCCGAATATTTTTATCTGCAAGTGGCGAAAGATTGGCAACTCGATACCCGCTGTCGTGATTTATTATCAAGCGCATGTGCGTTGCATGAAATTGGCCTAAGTGTTGATTTTCGCAAAGGCTCTGAACATGCCAGCTATTTGATCACTCACTTGGATTTACCTGGCTATACCCCTGCACAAAAACGGCTATTGGCGGCTTTATTAAAAAATCAACAAGGCCCCGTCGATTTAGCGCCGCTTAGCCAACAAAATGCACTACCGATGCAACAAGCCTATTGTTTGTGCCGTTTACTTCGATTAGCCATTATTTTTGCAAGCCGACGACGTGATGACACATTGCCTGCTTTAAGATTAAATGCAAATGCAGATAGACTCACGATTGTGTTGCCATATCGCTGGTTATCTGAACATCCACTGCGAGCAGAAAACCTGCAACAGGAAGTGCAATGGCAAGGTTATGTAAATTGGATGCTAGAATTGGAAGAACGTAACAGTTCAAATTGTTAATTATTTCCACACTAGAGTCACTCTAGTGTGGAACCTCAATAAATGATTATGGCTCGCTTTTCTTATTTAGTCCTAAACGCGCCTTGATATCAGCTAGTGCAGATTGCCCCTTTTGCATACGCTCTTCGGCACTTACCACTTTTCGCTGTTGCTCCCATTCAAGGTCATCTTGCGGTAATTCAAGTAGGAAACGACTAAGCTCAGGTCGAATTAATTCGCCATATTGACGGCGCTCACGGCAATGAGTGAAAAACAACTCTCTTTGTGCTCGAGTGATCCCCACATACGCTAAGCGACGCTCTTCATCAATATTGTTTTCGTCAATACTGCTTTGATGAGGCAGTAACCCTTCTTCCATACCGACTAAAAAAACATAAGGAAATTCAAGGCCTTTTGATGCATGCAATGTCATTAACTGAACTTGATCTGATTCTTCGTCATCTTCGCCACGCTCCATCATATCGCGTAATGTAAAACGCGTGACTACTTGGCCAAGCGTCATCGGGTCGTTCAGTTCATCCCCCTCAACCATTTCACTCATCCATGTAAATAATTGGTTGACGTTTTTCATACGCATTTCAGCAGCTTTAGTGCTGGTTGATGTTTCATACAACCAACTTTCGTAATCCATTTCACGCAGTAAATCACGTACCGCAATCAACGGCTCCCGCTCTGATGTTCGAACAATACTGTCCATCCACTGGGTAAACCGTTGTAATGCCTCTAATCCTTTTCCTTTTAGGGTTTGCTCTAGCCCTAAATCAAAACTGGCTTGATATAAGCTTTTTCCCCGTTGGTTCGCCCATTCCCCTAGCTTTTGAATCGTTTTTGGGCCAATTTCCCGACGTGGGGTATTCACAATACGCAAAAAAGCACTGTCATCTTCAGGGTTAGTCAACACGCGTAAATAAGCCAGTAAGTCTTTAATCTCAGGACGTGAGAAAAATGAAGTACCGCCAGAGATACGATATGGAATACGGTTTTGCATCAACATTTTTTCAAAAATGCGCGACTGGTGATTACCTCGATATAAAATCGCATAATCTTTGTATTCCGTTTTGTTGATAAAGTGATGGGCAATGAGCTCACCAATCACCCGCTCTGCTTCATGATCTTCATTGTTTGCCGTTAAAACTTTTAACGGCGCACCGTAGCCTAGCTCTGAGAAGAGTTTCTTTTCAAATACATGAGGGTTATTTGCAATTAGGATATTCGCCGCTTTTAATATTCGGCCTGAAGAGCGGTAATTTTGCTCAAGCTTAATCACGTTCAACTTAGGAAAATCTTGACTAAGTAGCACCAAGTTTTGCGGCCTTGCGCCACGCCATGAATAAATAGATTGGTCATCATCCCCAACCACCGTAAAGCGAGCGCGTTGTCCCACTAGCAACTTAACAAGTTGGTATTGACTGGTATTGGTATCTTGGTATTCATCCACCAGCAAATAACGAATTTTTTGCTGCCAGCGCTCTCGTACTTCTTCATTTTGATATAATAGAAGCGTTGGCTTACTGATTAAATCATCAAAATCCAATACGTTGCAGCTTTTTAGGTGTAATTCATAACGACGGTAACACTCCGCAAAATGCTGTTCTTTTTCCGTTCGTGCCTGCCCAACAACTTGTTGTGGTGAGATCAGATCGTTTTTCCAGTTTGAGATCGAAGAGATCAACTGCTGTAGCAGATCTTTGTCTTCTTCAAGTAAATCAAACGTCAGTTCTTTAAGTAATGCCATTTGGTCTTGGTCATCAAACAGCGAAAAATTGGCTTTAATACCCAATGCTTTATATTCACGCTTAATAATTTCCAAACCTAATGTATGGAAGGTTGAAATGATGAGCCCACGCGCTTCTTTTTTACCTAATGTTTGTGCCACACGCTCTTTCATTTCCCGCGCGGCTTTATTGGTAAAAGTGACAGCAGCAATTTGCCGTGGTTGATAACCACATTGGCGGATCAAGTGTGCAATTTTGTTGGTAATAACACGGGTTTTACCTGATCCAGCCCCTGCCAATACAAGGCAAGGGCCATCGACAAATTCAACTGCCTGTTGCTGGCCTGGGTTTAATCGCATGGGAACTCTTTCATACAAAGAAGACTGAAAAACGCATTATAGCAGAAACACCATAAAGTCTTGAGCAGTTACTATAATGAGAATTTTAGTGCTCCCTATAGCCAGCATATTCCTGGTTGTGTATTTTTAGTTTTATACACATATAATTACTTTTATGCTCATTACATCTGTTAAGGAATATTTGGTGCAAAACGATTTCATCATTGCCGCTGCGCAATTTGCTCCCATCAATGGAAATGTTAGTAGTAATATCCAAATCCACCAACGGCTCATCACTCAAGCAATCAAAAATCAGGTTAATGTCATTATTTTTCCTGAATTATCTTTAACAGGCTATGAACATGATGTCGCACAAAAATTAGCCTTCACTGACAATGACCCAAGGCTAGAAGCACTACGTATACTCGCTGATCAATACAATATAACGATTATTGCCGGTGCACCGATTAATATAGGAAAAGATCAGCCGCAAATAGGGTTATTCGTACTTTCTCCTCATCAAGCTACTTTCCACTACAGCAAAATTTATCTACACCCAGGGGAAGACAAATACTACACGCCAGGTACAGCTATATGCACTTTTGATTGTCAAGGAAACCAGCTAGGACTCGCAATATGTGCAGATACTAATCATGAAAAGCACGCCGATGATACCATCAATCAAGGTGCCTCTTTTTACTTAAGCTCTGTATTGATTACAGCCAATGGCTATGACGCTGACACGAAAAAATTACAAAATTACGCTAAAAACCATCAGGTTCCTGTCATTATGGCAAACTATTGCGGCGTATCTGGTTCATTCCTCGGCACAGGAAGAAGTGCTATTTGGGATAACCATGGCATATTAATGGCTGAAGCCAGCGAGACTCAAGAGTCACTCATTATCGCCAACTTCAATCCAACTAACACGTACGCTAAAGTTATTTCCTCAAAGATCTAATTAAAGAAACTACACTATTCACCAGAATAATGTCGCTATATTAAAAATATATTTTCCTAAGCTATTACTATAGACAATATGATGATTATCCAAAGCATTTCGCGTTCTAGGTAGGAAGCAGAGGAGGTTATCCCAAGGAGCATACATGAGTATGTGACTTGGGTAACCGAGTATAGCCAATGCACCCGCCCTATTTTTTCAGCCTGAATACAATAAAAAACAAAAAGCCGCATAACACTTTGTTATACGGCTTTCATTAAAAAATTTTTGCATTGTTCTTTTTCTAAGCTATTCGTGTTAGAGGAAGGCGGCAAAGGAGGTTATCCCAATGCACCCACCCTATTTTTTCAGCCTGAATACAATAAAAAAACAAAAAACCGCATAACACTTTGTTATACGGCTTTCATTAAAAAATTTTTTGCATTGTTCTTTTTCTAAGCTATTCGTGTTAGAGGAAGGCGGCAAAGGAGGTTATCCCAAGGAGCATACATGAGTATGTGACTTGGGTAACCGAGCGCTGCCAACGCACCTATCACGCGAAGAGCGACGAAAAATTAACTTCCAACTGAAATCTTCTTCATATCCGTCATATAACCACGTAACGTCTTACCGATTTTCTCGATAGGATGATTACGGATTGCTTCATTGATATCACGTAACTGCGCGTTGTCTGTGCCATTATCAGCAACTGGCTTCGCTAAATCGCCCGCTTGTAATTTGGTCATGAAGTCTTTCAGCATCGGCACAGCTGCAAATGAGAACAGGTAGTTACCATATTCCGCCGTGTCTGAAATAACCACGTTCATTTCATATAAACGCTTACGCGCAATGGTGTTCGCAATCAGTGGCAGTTCATGCAGAGACTCGTAGTATGCTGATTCCTCTAAGATACCCGCTTCTAACATCGTATCGAACGCCAGCTCAACACCCGCTTTAACCATCGCAACTAACAGAACGCCATGGTCAAAATATTCTTGTTCTGCAATTTTGCCTGCATATTCAGGGTAATTTTCGAATGCTGTTTTGCCTGTCTCTTCACGCCATGTCAGCAAGTTTTTATCATCATTTGCCCAGTCAGCCATCATGGTTGATGAGAACTCACCTGAAATAATGTCATCCATGTGTTTTTGGAACAGTGGTGCCATGATGGTTTTCAGTTGCTCAGACAACGCATATGCGCGGACTTTCGCAGGGTTAGATAAACGATCCATCATCAGCGTGATACCACCTTGTTTCAGCGCTTCAGTGATAGTCTCCCAACCAAATTGAATCAATTTACCGGCATAGCCTGGCTCAACACCGTCTGCAACCATTTTGTCGTAGCTCAGTAATGCACCTGCTTGCAACATACCACATAGAATGGTTTGCTCACCCATCAGGTCAGACTTAACTTCCGCAACAAATGAGGATTCCAGAACACCTGCACGATGGCCACCTGTGGCAGCCGCCCATGCTTTAGCAATCGCCATCCCCTCGCCTTTCGGGTCATTTTCTGGGTGAACAGCAATCAGAGTTGGAACCCCGAAACCACGTTTGTATTCTTCACGAACTTCCGTACCTGGGCATTTTGGTGCAACCATCACAACAGTAATATCTTTACGGATTTCTTCACCAACCTCAACAATGTTGAAACCGTGTGAATAACCCAGTGCTGCACCTTGTTTCATCATAGGCTGAACAGCACGAACAACGGTAGAGTGTTGTTTGTCTGGCGTTAAGTTAACAACTAAGTCTGCCGTTGGGATCAATTCTTCATACGTACCCACTTTAAAGCCATTTTCAGTGGCTTTGCGCCATGAAGCACGTTTTTCACTAATCGCTTCTGCGCGTAATGCATAAGCGATATCTAAACCAGAGTCACGCATGTTCAGGCCTTGGTTCAGACCTTGTGCACCACAACCGACGATGACGATTTTTTTCCCTTTCAGGTAGCCAGCTTCGTCCGCAAATTCTTCACGTTTCATAAAGCGGCACTTGCCTAACTGAGCTAACTGCTCACGCAAATTCAATGTGTTAAAATAATTCGCCATTGTCATACTCCATTGTTCTGTTGTGTTCGTTATGTCAGGCAATCAATTTGCCTGTCGCTTATTTTTAAGCGTTTATGGATTTACTATATGCGATGTTTCGCATTGCTTAAATTGATATATTAACAATACAATGTTGCAATATTCGCAACGTAGTTAATGACTTTATCCGAGGGCAAAATGGATATTCGTGATCTGAAACTTTTTTTGCATTTAGCACAGAGCTGCCACTTTGGCCGTACCTCTAAAGCCATGCATGTCAGCCCTTCAACGCTGTCTCGACAAATCCAGCGCCTAGAAGAGCAATTGGGTCACCCATTATTTGTCCGTGATAATCGTTCGGTAAAACTCACACAAGCAGGGGAGCACCTAAAACAATTTGCCCAGCAAACTTTGTTACAATATCAGCAACTGCAGCATGCCCTTAACCAACAAAGCCCATCTCTCAGTGGTGAGTTGCATCTTTTTTGCTCAGTCACTGCCGCATACAGTCATTTACCACAAGTTTTAGATAAATTCCGTGCTTTGCACCCATTAGTCGAAATAAAGCTCACCACTGGCGATGCCGCGGATGCGGTAGAAAAAGTGGAAACCCATGAGGCAGACCTTGGTATTGCAGGCAAACCTGAGCGTTTACCCGACAATGTGCGTTTCACAAAAATTGGTGAAATCCCATTGGTGCTCATTGCACCATCACTGCCTTGTGCTGTACGTTCGATGGTGACTGAAGCAGAACCTGATTGGTCAACGGTACCGTTTATCCTGCCAGAACATGGCCCATCACGAAAACGTATCGAATTATGGTTTCGCCGCCATCACATCAATAACCCTGTGATTTACGCCACAGTGTCTGGCCATGAAGCGATTGTATCTATGGTTGCACTTGGTTGTGGTATCGCGTTGATCCCAAGTGTCGTCGTGGATAATAGTCCTGAGCCTGTCCGTAGCCGTATCTCACAGCTCGACAATATTTCAATGGTGGAACCCTTCGAACTCGGCGTTTGCCTATTAAGCAAACGCCTAAGTGAGCCACTAATTAAAGCATTTTGGGAGCTACTCCCAGACAACTCAATCTAAGGTTTTTTGACTATCTTGTGGCGCTAGGAAAAAACGAAAAGAAGGATTGCCCGTCTCGTCGTGGTACTCGTATCCTAGTGCATCAAGGTGCCTATCAAAGCGCACTTCTGGCCCCGCAAGTTCAAATGCCGCCAGCACTCGTCCATAATCCGTGCCATGGCTGCGGTAATGAAAAAGCGTAATATTCCAGTGGGTTCCAAGCGTCTCTAAAAATCGCAGTAACGCTCCTGGAGACTCTGGAAATTCAAAGCTATACAGCCTTTCATCTAACGGTTTAGATGGTCGACCGCCAATCATGTAACGTACATGAAGCTTCGCCATTTCATCATCAGATAAATCATCAACATCATAGCCATTGCTTCTGAGTTCTTGGATAATTTCTGCACGTTCACCATCACGACCACTTAAGCGCACCCCAACGAAAATACAGGCACGATCAGGGTCTACATCCGTATAACGGTAATTAAACTCCGTGATTGCCCGGTGGCCTAATAGCTGGCAAAAGCGTAAGAAACTGCCTTTTTCCTCAGGGATCGTCACCGCCAACAGCGCTTCGCGTTGTTCTCCAATCTCACAGCGCTCAGATACATAACGCAGCCCATGGAAATTCATGTTCGCACCAGACAAAATATGCGCTAAACGCTCACCTTTGATGTTATGTTGTTGGACATATTTTTTCAGCCCTGCCAGTGCTAAAGCGCCTGATGGTTCTGCAATTGCGCGAACATCTTCAAAAATATCTTTCAGTGCTGCACAGATAGAGTCGCTATCCACCGTGATGACATCATCGACATATTGTTGGCACAATCTAAACGTTTCATCACCAATACGTTTAACTGCGACACCTTCCGCAAATAACCCGACACGAGGTAAATCAACGGGGTGACCCGCTTCTAACGCCGCTTTCAAACACGCTGCATCTTCCGCTTCGACACCAATAATTTTAATTTCAGGCATTAATTGTTTGATGATAACCGCCACACCCGCGATTAAACCGCCCCCGCCAACAGGGATGAAAATACGGTCGAGATGCACGTCTTGCTGTAATAATTCCAGCGCAATAGTGGCTTGCCCAGCAATTACCGATGGGTGATCAAACGGCGGGACAAAGGTATATCCCTCTTCTGCCGCCATCGTGATCGCTTTCGCTTTTGCTTCATCAAAATTAGCCCCGTGTAAAATGGCTTCACCACCAAAGCTACGAACTGCATCCACTTTGATATCTGCGGTTGCCACTGGCATGACAATTTTGGCTTTAACACCCACACGGCTTGCCGACAGGGCGACACCTTGAGCATGATTCCCCGCTGATGCCGTCACAACGCCTTTGGCTTTCTGCTCTTCCGTTAACGTGGCAATCATGGCGTAAGCCCCGCGTAACTTAAAACTGTGTACAGGCTGCCTGTCTTCACGTTTAACTAAAATTGTATTGCCTAAACGTGCAGATAATTTATCCATTTGCTGAAGTGGCGTAACTTGAGCCGCTTCATAGACTGGCGCACTCAGCGCCGCCTTTAAATAATCAGCACTTGTAGGTGCTGCAGGTAATGGTTTTGCCGCTGCCACATCAGCCCCCTAATTTTGACTTATCGCGCACAGCGCCTTTGTCTGCACTAGTTGCTAAGGAAGCGTAGGCACGCAGTGCAAAAGACACTTCGCGCTGACGATCGCGTGGAGTAAAGGCCTTATCACCACGGGCTAATTCCGCCTCACGCCGTTGGTTAAGTTCGCTTTCACTGACATCCAGCACCATCGTTCTTTTTGGAATATTGATATCAATAATATCGCCATCTTGAACCAGAGCTAATAAGCCGCCACTGGCTGCTTCTGGCGAAATATGGCCAATAGACAAACCTGAACTACCACCCGAGAAACGGCCATCAGTGATAAGCGCGCAGCTTTTACCCAAGCCCATTGATTTCAGGTAGGACGTTGGGTACAACATTTCCTGCATGCCTGGCCCACCTTTTGGCCCTTCGTAGCGGATCACTACCACATCACCTTCAACGATTTTACCGCCTAAGATGGATTCAACAGCATCATCTTGGCTTTCAAATACTTTTGCAGGGCCACGGAACGTTAAGCTACCCTCATCAACCCCAGCTGTTTTGACGATACAGCCATCTTCCGCAATATTTCCAGATAAGACAGCAAGACCACCATCCAAACTATAAGCATTCTGAATATTACGGATACAGCCATTTTCACGGTCAGTATCCAACGAAGGCCAACGACAATTTTGTGAGAATGCTTTGGTCGTACGAATACCTGCAGGGCCTGCGGAAAACATAGACTTAACACTTTCGTCTTTCGTCAGCATGACATCATACTGCGCCAATGTTTCTTGGAAAGTCAGCCCTAAAATATTAGTGACATTTTCTTGCAGTAAGCCTGCGCGGCTCAGCTCCCCTAAAATACCAATAACCCCACCTGCACGGTGAACATCTTCCATATGGTATTTTTGTGTGCTTGGTGCCACTTTGCATAAATGCGGAACTTGACGAGACAAACGGTCAATATCTTCCATCGTAAAATCAACATCAGCCTCTTGTGCTGCTGCCAGCAAGTGAAGAACGGTATTCGTCGAGCCCCCCATCGCAATATCAAGGGTCATGGCATTTTCAAACGCCGCTTTATTGGCAATATTACGAGGTAACGCACTTTCATCATCTTTTTCGTAATAGCGTTTCGTTAGCTCGACAATACGTTTACCTGCGTTGATAAATAATGTCTCGCGGTCAGCGTGAGTCGCTAATAACGAGCCATTACCTGGCTGAGATAACCCTAATGCTTCAGTTAAGCAGTTCATGGAGTTAGCCGTAAACATACCAGAGCATGAACCACAGGTTGGGCAAGCAGAACGTTCGATTTGTTCGCTATCTGCATCACTCACATTCGGGTTTGCCCCCTGGATCATCGCATCGACTAAATCCAATTTAATAATTTGGTCTGAAAGCTTGGTTTTCCCTGCTTCCATCGGACCGCCAGAAACAAAAATAACTGGGATATTAAGACGTAATGACGCCATTAACATACCTGGGGTAATTTTATCGCAGTTAGAAATACACACCATAGCGTCCGCACAGTGCGCATTAACCATATATTCGACAGAATCGGCAATTAATTCACGGGAAGGTAAGGAATACAGCATTCCGCCATGCCCCATGGCAATCCCATCATCAACCGCAATTGTATTAAACTCTTTCGCTACGCCGCCTGCGTTTTCAATTTGCTCTGCAACCAGTTTGCCAAGATCGCGTAAATGTACGTGACCAGGTACAAACTGAGTGAATGAGTTAACAACTGCAATAATGGGTTTTCCAAAATCAGCATCGGTCATTCCAGTTGCTCGCCACAATGCGCGTGCCCCCGCCATATTACGACCATGTGTTGTTGTTGCTGAACGGTACTTAGGCATATCTTTAACTCCCGTGTTTAAAAACAGGCGGGGAACGTCCGCCTGTAACATCTATTTCAATTTAGTTATTGAGGGTTTACTGGATCTAACCAGCCCCATTTGTCTTCCGTTGTACCATTAAATAAACCGAAGAATGCTTGTTGAATTTGTTTAGTCACTGGGCCACAACGACCAATACCTACTTGGATACCATCAACGCTGCGTACAGGGGTAATTTCTGCTGCAGTACCCGTCATAAAGACTTCATCCGCAAGGTAGAGAGATTCACGTGATAGTGTTTGCTCACGGACTTCAATACCCATATCTTTTGCTAAGGTTAAAATCGCATCACGAGTAATACCTGGTAATGCAGATGATGTGAACGGAGGCGTATATAAAATTCCATCTTTCACTTCAAAAATATTTTCCCCAGCACCTTCAGAGAGATACCCATGAACGTCTAAAGCGATACCTTCTTGATAACCATGACGACGTGCTTCGCTACCCACTAATAAAGATGATAAATAGTTACCACCTGCTTTTGCGCCAGTAGGAATGGTATTCGGTGCAACGCGATTCCATGAAGAAACCATCGCATCAATTCCCTGATCTAGCGCTTCTTCACCTAAATAAGCACCCCACGGGAAGGCAGCTAAGATGACGTCAGTGTTATAACCATCTGGTGGGTTAACCCCCATGCCAACATCACCAATAAAAACTAATGGCCGGATATACGCACTGACTAAGTTATTTTTGCGTAAAGTCGCACGACACGCTTCCATTAACTCTTCTACGCTATAGCTGACAGGCATACGGTAAATTTTTGCAGAATCGTGCAAACGTTGCATATGCTCACGGTGGCGGAAAACGACAGGCCCTTTGTGAGAATCATAGCAACGGACGCCTTCAAACACTGATGTACCATAATGCAGAGCATGAGACATAACATGAACCTTTGCATCAGCCCATGGCGTCATTTCACCGTTAAACCAAATAAAGTCAGCTTTCTTAGTCATTTTAATCTTCCTTACATTGCACTTTGTGTGCGTAATAGTCGTGATTCTTGTTGTAGCACTTCAACTTCTGTAATGTCGGAAAGCTTCGTTAACTGAGCGCAAAGCTGGGTTAACGGCCTCTGACTACTTACAGTCAGTTCAATATTAACATTATCGCCATCTGATGATTGTCCCATATTCATGGCATTTATCTTAAATCCACGATGGCGAGTGACCCTTAATATACGCTCTAAAACCTCAGGACGGAAACGGGCCAATATCGAGAGTTGATGTTGCATCATAATGGTTTCTCCATCATTTTTTCATTACTCGCCCCTGGTGGAACCAGCGGCCAGACGTTTTCTAATTCATTAATTGATACCTGTAATAGATAGGCACCTTCGCTATTCAATAATTCATCTAATGCTGCATTTACTTGCGACTTATCCGTAATACGCTGCCCTTTAATGCCAAACGCACTGGCTAAAGCAACAAAATCGGGGTTATCTGTTAATATCGTTTCGCTGTAACGTTGTTCAAAGAACAACTCTTGCCATTGGCGAACCATGCCTAAGCGTTGATTATCCAATAACAGAATTTTGACAGGCAATTGTTTGCGTTTGATGGTGCCTAATTCTTGAACATTCATCATGAACGAGCCGTCCCCAGATACGCAAACAACGGTATCTTCAGGTCTCGCTACTTGCGCGCCAATAGCAGCGGGAATACCAAAACCCATCGTGCCCAAACCGCTTGATGTTAAGAAATTTTCAGGGGCATCCACCGTAATATGCTGCGCTGACCACATTTGATGTTGCCCTACATCCGTTGTAACAACCGTGTTCGGTTTCATTTTATCGGACAGTTGTTTCAATAAGAGTGGTGCATAAATAGGTTCACCTGGGTGGTCATAACGCCAACCAAATTCTGTTTTCAGCTGCTGAACCTCGGCTTGCCATGGTGCAATGGCTTTTTTCAGCATTAACTTTGGCAATAACACTTTTGCATCACCGTGTAAGGCTACATGGGTTTGGCGCAATTTATCCAATTCAACGTGGTCGATATCGATATGAATGACTTTGGCATTTGGTGCAAAGGTATTTAATTTCCCAGTGACACGATCATCAAAACGTGCTCCGACGGCGATAAGCAAATCACAGCGTTGAACAGAAATGTTAGCGGCTTTCGTGCCATGCATGCCTAACATTCCCAAGTAATTTTCATCTGCTGGATCTGGCGCGCCTAACCCTTTTAATGTTGAAACAGAGGGTAAGCCAGTGTAGGCGATAAATTCCCTTAACTCCGAAACCGCACCCGACATCCCTACACCACCACCGATGTATAACATGGGTTTTTCTGATTGTTCCAACAATGCTCTCGCTTGCTGTATCTCAATCTCAGGGAATGACATTTCTTGCTCTACTGGCATTAAGAACGGTGATAGCTCTGCGTGTTGTAGCTGAATATCTTTCGGAATATCAATCAGTACAGGTCCTGGACGCCCACTATTTGCGATTGCGAAAGCTTCAGCAAGAATGCGAGGCAAATCTTCTATCGATTCAACTAAAAAGCTATGTTTTGTACAAGCCAGAGACAAACCTAAAACATCAATTTCCTGAAAAGCATCCGTCCCAATAAATTCAGAAGCCACTTGACCAGTAATGGCGACAACGGGAACAGAATCTAACAATGCATCTGCTAATCCTGTTATAACGTTTGTTGCACCAGGACCTGATGTCGCGATACAAACTCCCGTTTTACCCGTTGAGCGTGCATATCCAATTGCTGCAATAACCGCACCTTGTTCATGTCTACACAGTAAATGTTCTACACCCCCATCATACAATGCATCATAAACTGGCATAATTGCTCCCCCAGGATAGCCAAAAACCGTATCAACTCCCTGAGTTCGCAACGCCTGAACCAACCATTGTGCTCCGTTCATGCTTTTCTCCTGTCTGCCTACTTTTTATCTGTTTGTATTTATTATGTTTTGTATATTTTTTTGGATTAACAAAATTTGTGTCAAAAAAAACCCCGCGCCTTTCGGTGCGGGGTTCTCGTAAGATCTGGCTGTTATTTTAGCCTTCGTCGTCCAAGTGCAGCCCCGCACGGTGGGATAATAATCACCACCACGCTAATAATAATTAGGCTAACTGCTTGGATAAATGCGTTCATGAGTTTTACTTTTTTAACTTTATTTGTTGTCCTTATTAAAGAGGTATCATTTTAAAATCATTTTGACAACTTTTATTTAGGTTATTTATTATCAAAATATTTATCTTAAATAAATTCATGCAGTTAAGTAAAAAACAAAACAATATGCTATAAAAATAGTAAGAAAGCAGTAATTACCCATGAATTAGATAGCATAATCAGCTGTATCCCCCATAACCTTTTAATAAAAATGGTTCAATCTCACTTCTCCCAATTGATTATTTTTTCTTTAGCGTATCCAATGCGTTATCAAAATGCACAATGACAAAAAAAACATCAAGCCGAGATATACCAACCCCTCAAAGCACCCCCCAAAAAAATGAAACAGCTAAGTCACTAAACAAATAAATTATCGAGTGGCTTCGCAAATAGTATTTTTATCCATTAAATATCAGCTAGTTTTTAACAGAATATTACTCTGTTATTTATATCGGAGGTTTTATGGCACTAGCGATTGTTTACACTAGAGCTTCGATAGGCATGGAAGCACCACTTGTCACTGTTGAAGCTCATATTAGTAATGGGCTTCCAGGGCTAACATTAGTCGGTTTACCCGAAACAGCCGTCAAAGAATCCAGGGATAGAGTCAGGAGTGCGCTACTCAATAGTGGGTTTGAATATCCCGCAAAAAAAATAACGGTAAATTTAGCACCCGCTGATTTACCAAAAGAAAGTGGTCGCTACGACCTTGCTATTGCAATTGCGATACTCGCCTCATCAGGCCAGATCCCACATGATGCATTAAAAAAACATGAATTTTTAGGTGAACTGGCACTTTCTGGTGATATTCGTTACGTCAATAGTGCTATTCCTGCGGCACAAGCCGCATTAAAACAACAACGCATATTAATCATTTCAACTAAAAATCGGCATCAATTAAATTTATTACCCAATAAAAGCGTTCAGTTTGTAAGTTCTCTGCTAGAACTTTGCCATTATTTTAATGGAAACAATGAGCTTGAGTTTAACTACCAGATAAATCAACCACCCCCATCAGCTAAAAATGAAGATAACATCAACGATATTATTGGCCAAGAACAGGGTAAGCGAGCACTTGAAATTTGTGCTGCAGGAGGACACCATTTACTCCTTTTAGGGCCTCCTGGAACAGGTAAAACAATGTTAGCTAGCAGGCTCATTACACTATTACCCGCTCTTACGCCTCAGGAAGCACTAGAAGTCGCTTCGCTACATAGTTTAAGTCAAGCTACTCAAAGTGCTATAGATTGGCCAATGAGGCCATTTAGAGCTCCTCATCATAGTGCATCAGTGGCAGCGCTAATCGGTGGTGGCTCACTTCCTAAACCAGGGGAAATATCACTCGCTCATCACGGTATTTTATTTTTAGATGAATTACCCGAGTTTAGCCGTGCTGTCTTAGATTCATTAAGAGAACCTCTTGAGTCAAAAGAAATTAGTATCTCTAGGGCAAAAGCAAAAGTCTGTTACCCTGCCAATTTTCAACTTATTGCCGCACTAAATCCAAGTCCAACAGGGCATTATCAAGGTGCAATGAGCCGTTCCTCACCAATATCTATTCTACGTTACCTTTCCCGCATATCAGGCCCATTCTTGGACCGATTTGACCTTTCCATTGAAATTCCTTTGTTGCCTATAGGTTCACTCAGCACCCCAAACCCTCAAGGAGAAACTAGCGAGCAAATACAACAGCGCGTCATTGACGCAAGAAATAAACAGTTAGCACGGGCAGGGAAAATCAATTCTTTACTAACATCAAGAGAAGTGACACAGTTTTGCGCTCTCAACTCTAAAGATGCTTTATTCTTAGAACATGCACTAAACAAATTAGGTCTTTCTATCCGAGCTTGGCATAAGATTTTAAAGGTTTCTCGAACCATTGCAGATCTCAAGGAATGCTCAAATATTGAACGAGTGCATTTATTAGAAGCTCTTGGCTACAGAGCAATGGATAAGTTATTGCTTCATTTGCAAAAACAAGTAAGCTGAGGAGAGGAGAAATAAAATATGCTCCACCGTACAAAATAAAGGGACCAAAGTCCCTTATCTTATACGATGGTGATATTAGTCATCTGTATCAGTATAGTCTTCCGAAGGATCTATCTGTGGTTTACCGCCAGATAGCGTGTGGAAGCGTTTTGGACGATTAATACGACTAGAATATTTTACCCAAACTTTTTCTTCTGGAGTAACTGGCTCACGCTCACCGCGGCAAACAGCAACGAAGAGTTTTTCCTCGTCAGTTTGTGCAGCACGTTTACCTGTATCAAGCTCGTTAAAAGCTTGACCTAGGCGTTCAAGCAACTGAGCTTCTTTAATGGTGAAATCACCATGACGAGAAAAGCCACGTGGGTAATGCTTATTATCAAAAAAACGATTAGTCGTGATGAAGCTATCTGCCATCTGACACACTCCTAACTTATTGCAGTCAAACTCTATATGGCGCGGAGTATTAGACAGCATTGACAATCTGTAAAACAAAACATTTAAATCATCACGACAAAAATAATTGGAGATGTATGTGGACAGCGAGTTATTGAGAACTTTTTTAGAGGTAAGCAAGACTAGGCACTTTGGTAGAGCAGCGGAATCACTCTACTTAACGCAATCTGCTGTCAGCTTTCGTATCCGACAGTTAGAGACTCAACTTGGCACCAGTTTATTCACTCGCCATAGAAATAATATTCGATTAACCGCCGCTGGTGAGCGATTAGTACCGTATGCTGAATCGTTGATGAACACCTGGTTACAAGCCAAAAAAGAAATTTCTCACGCATCACAGCATACAGAGCTTTCAATCGGTGCTACCGCTTCTCTATGGGAAGGCTACCTCACTGACTGGGTGGAAGCGCTTTATACTCAGCATGATGAATTACGATTAGAAGCTCGAGTGTCGACCCGACAGTCTCTCGTAAAACAGCTACACTCAAGAGAATTAGATTTGCTAATTGCCACTGAGCCGCCAAAAATGGATGAGTTCGAAAGTACGATTATTGGAACTATCGAGCTGCAACTAATGGCTTCACAAAAAAATATTGCTTTGACAAATTACAATTACATAAAACTAGAGTGGGGGGCTGATTTTCATCCAAAAAATGAATCTGCACTAACTCAAGATGATACACCAGTGATGATCACGACATCCGCTCATATTACCCGTCAATTACTTCCTGTATCGCTTTCAGCGGCATTTTTACCCGCACATTGGATACATCAATATCCTGCACTGAAAACGCTGTCAGAATCCTCTATAAGTAAGCCACTCTATGCCGTATGGTTACAAAAAAATGATCAACAGGCTCTTATTAATCAATTAATTAAAACACCAATAAAAAATGCGCCGTTGCACGAAACTAATTAAGCAAAATGAATTATTTGCTCATTCTGTTTCTCGATGATGGTATTAAATACCCTAAAACATATTCTATCTGCTTAAGGTGAACTCAAAAGCTATTAAAATAGAGCCTAAGATAGGTTTTTATTGATAAATAAGGGCGTACTAACTCCAATCGCACACTTACCCTTAATTTAATTTTCTGAATCCTTTTAGCAAAATGCAGAAGCACGGATTTCTTTATTCTGATATCGCCCCTGTCCTTGATATTCAAATATAACTGACCAGAGAGATAAGTAAGAATCGAGTATCATACTAATACGATGGAGTAATTTGATTATATATCAATCACTAAAAAGTGATAATTAATAGCATTTCTGTGAGAATTTGAAGAAAGCAAGAGTGGTAATAATAAACAAGGAGCAATAATGAAAGGGTGTTCGTAAAATTTAGATAAAGAAAAACCCGATTAATATAACCGGGTTATCAATAGATACTTCTTTTATTATTACTTAATTGGTAACTGGCAGGGGCGGAGAGACTCGAACTCCCAACACCCGGTTTTGGAGACCGGTGCTCTACCAATTGAACTACGCCCCTAAA
>NZ_JAMPQD010000021.1:0-152798 GCF_028482245.1 Providencia sp. PROV129 | reverse complement strand
GCGCTGTAGCGGTGTTGACTTCACACACTAACCCTAGTCACATACTCATGTATGCTCCTAGGGATTAGCGCGCTTGCCGCCTAGCTACAGCACAAACTCCTTAGAGCAATCTCGTCATACTTCACTTTATCGCTTAGCGACAACGCGGATAATTTAGAACGCCAAATTTCATTCTTTTCTCATGATTTTTACTTCTCATAAGCATTCAAATCTAAGCCTTAGTATCAATTCTTAATTATTTTTAATATTGAGGTTGCGTGTATGTGCCCATTTAGCGTTAACTAATGGACCAGAATCGATTCAATTATTATGTGAATAGCAAATAAAGGGGTAGACGTGAAATTAAAGGCAAAAGGGTTTCTATTTGATTTAGATGGCACATTGGCAGATTCCTTGGCAGTGGTTGAGCGCTGTTGGTGTAAGTTTGGCGAACGAATTGGTGTAGACTCAGCCGAAGTCATTAATTTTATCCATGGAAAACCCGCGTTAACTAGTTTGCGTCACTTTTTACCCGAGGCGAGTGATGAAGAAATTATGGGGTATTTTCGCTGGTTAGAAAAAATGGAAAGTGAAGATGTGGAGGGCGTTGTGGCCCTACCTGGTGCGATTGCCTTGCTGTCACGTTTAAATGAAATTGGAGCTCCGTGGGCAATTGTCACATCGGGCACTGTACCCATAGCACATGGACGTCAACAAGCGGCGGGACTGCCTGAGCCAAAACATTGGGTAACATTTGAAAAAGTGTCCAAAGGTAAGCCTGATCCAGAACCGTTTATGTTAGGTGCTAAAGCACTTTCATTGCCTGAAAAATCCTGCGTTGCCTTCGAAGATGCCCAAGCAGGCATTCATTCCGCACTTAGTGCAGGTTGCCAAGTGGTCGCAGTCCATGCTCCAGAAAGCTTACCGCGTCGTGATGAAATTGATGTAATTGTCAGTTCGTTAGAGCAAATTTCTGTTATGGGACCAGACATTAATGGGGATTATGAACTTTTAGTGTCAAAGTTACCTTAATCGTGATCTAATCAAAGAAATTCTCCGTAAAACGTGGTTAACTAAAGAAAATCTTTAGCAATGTTTTTTTTCGTCGAAAGGGGATATTTTGAACGGAGAATTGCTGTGGGTATTAACCCTCCTACTGATAGCGGTCGTTCTTTTTACCACGAATAAAATCCGCATGGATGTGGTGGCATTACTGGTGATTGTTGCGTTTGTGCTCAGCGACACCTTAACATTAGAACAAGCGACATCAGGCTTTGCTGATCCGAACGTGTTATTGATAGCGGCATTGTTCGTTATTGGTGATGGTCTCGTTCGTACAGGGATCGCATATCAAATGGGGGATTGGCTTGTTCGCGTTGCAGGAAGTAGCGAGAGCAAAATGTTAGTGTTTTTGATGCTGACAGTCGCTGGGCTCGGTGCCTTTATGAGCTCGACAGGTGTTGTTGCCATTTTTATTCCTGTCGTGTTGAGTGTTGCTGCGCGAATGAAAACATCGCCAGGTAGATTAATGATGCCACTAGGCTTTGCAGGGCTAATCAGTGGCATGATGACCCTAGTCGCGACGCCACCTAACATGGTCGTAAATAGTGAGTTAGTACGCGAAGGCATCAAAGGCTTTCAATTTTTCTCAATTACTCCTATTGGTATTCTTATTTTGCTGGCAGGTATTGCCTATATGTGGTTAACACGTCGCTGGTTGGGCAGTAATGAGCCTGATAAACTTCCTGAACGCTACCGCCGTACCTTCCGTGATTTAATTCGTGATTATAAGCTGACAGGCCGTGCACGCCGCTTAGCTATCCGTAAAGGTTCACCGTTGATTGGCCATACCCTTGATGAACTCCATTTACGTTCACGTTATGAAGCTAACGTGGTGGGTATTGAGCGCTGGCGGAAATTTCGCCGTGTGATGGTCAGCGCAACGGGCGGAACAGAGCTACGTGAACGAGATGTTTTATTGGTCGATATTTCTGTAAGTGATGACGATTTACGCCTGTTTTGCAGTGAACAATTGCTTGAGCCAATGATTTTACGTGGAGACTATTTCTCTGACCAGTCCCGTGATGTGGGGATGGCGGAAGTTTCTATGAACCCAGACTCTGAGTTACTGGGAAAAAGTTTACGAGACATTAAGTTTCGTACACGATACGGTTTGAACGTGGTGGGTATTCGCCGTGATGGTAAGGCATTAGATGGCAAGTTAGTGGATGAGCCTCTACGCCTTGGTGATATTTTGTTGGTGATCGGTGATTGGAAACTCATTCGTATCTTATCGACAAAACCACGTAATTTTATTGTGCTAAATTTGGCTGCTGAGGTTGAAGCCGTTGCGCCAGCTGCGTCACAAGCACCACATGCCTTGTTTTGTCTCGCACTGATGGTTGCCATGATGGTAACCAATGAGATCCCAAATTTTATTGCAGCTCTGATAGCTTGCTTACTGATGGGTAAATTCCGCTGTATTGATATGGAAAGCGCGTACAAATCTATTCACTGGCCAAGTATTATTTTAATCGTCGGTATGATGCCGTTTGCTATTGCTTTGCAAGAAACGGGCGGTATTGCCCTTGCGGTTGATGGCCTAATGAAGGTCGCAGGGGGGTTAGGCCCACATGTGATGCTACTGTGTTTATTTATTCTGTGTGCCACTATTGGGTTGTTTATCTCTAATACTGCCACGGCAGTCCTTATGGCCCCTATTGCGATTGCTGCCGCACGGCAAATGGAGGTATCCCCTTTACCATTTGCAATGGTAATTGGTATCGCAGCATCTGCTGCATTTATGACTCCCGTTTCATCACCCGTTAATACCTTAGTGCTTGGCCCTGGGGGATATAAGTTTTCTGACTTCTTAAAAATTGGTGTACCGTTTACGATTATTGTGATGTTTATCAGTATTGCGGTTATTCCAATACTATTTCCGTTTTAAGTCAATATAAAAATAACTTCAATAAAGGGCTCTAAATATAATAGAGCCCTTTTGATATTAAAAATAATAAATTTATAATATTTAATATCTTTTAAAAGTGAATTCTCTACTGATATTCTCTTTAACTCACTACATATCAATTATAGGATAATGAAATGAGTCAAAATGAATCGTGGGGAGATGAGCGTTTTACTTACGGTTACTGTGATTTTGAAAACTATTGGGGGGAAGAGTTATCAAGTGTTGAATTAACTCACTTTGTTTCTGGTTATTTTGATGTAACCAAAAAATTAAATACCTCAAAGACAATTTATGACATTCCAGATAGGACTGAACTGAAAAGAATATTTACCATATTATTTGAGCGAGCTACAATAGATTCATATGATTTTTGGTCAATAAAACTTGTAACTAAGAGTGGGGCGGTTTATGAAACTAAAGAGCCTTTACGTTGTACTATCTCCATTGATGATTCTGAGTTTGTAATATTAGGCGTTAATGGGGATGCAAAAACATTGTATGTTGCATTCTCTACAATGATAGGTTGTAGTGTAAAGTTAAACAAAGTTGGTTAAGCTATTTTATAAGGTGAAGTTAGATCTAGCCTACAGTTTTTAGATTGGTAAATTAACAGATATATAAGTAGATATAACATACTACTTATATATTAATTGCTAATTTCATCTAACGAAAGCGTAAAACCTGGAACAAATTTTTCCATAAAATAATCCATTTCAGGGCTTTTTCTTTCTGCTAGCATTTTTTCAAGGCGCTTTTTGGCCAATTTAAATTCGCTATTTCCCGCAGACAACTCTTCCAAACATTTTAAATAAGCACACAGGGAATCTGCTTGCTTAACAATAAAATGTTCTTCTTCAGATTGTAAGTCTTCAATAATTAACTCCCTGAAGTCATCTTGAAGCTCATCAGGTAGCATATCCAACAGCTTTTGTTGGGCAAATTTTTCTATTTTTTTGTATTCATAGGCAATTTGTTGATTATGGTATTTGATAGGCGTAGGCAAATCTCCAGTAATAACTTCACTGGCATCGTGGTACATGGCAAGTAAAGCAATACGAGATGCATCAACATTACCCCCAAATTTTTTATTCTTAATGATGGCAAGTGCATGAGCAACCATCGCAACTTGTAAGCTGTGTTCGGAGACATTTTCCGTTCGGACATTACGCATGAGTGGCCAACGGTGAATTAGTTTCATTCTAGCAAGGTGTGCAAAAAAGTAGCTCATAAGTCCTCATAAACAGTGGTATACAATGGGTAAATTATAACGCGTATAGGCTCGGAGGGATATGTATTTATGCCAAGTTATTATTTAAAGTAAATCAAAATAAAGATAATTAGCTCTGTTGAAAAATAATGTTTAATTAAAAAATCGATGACTTATTATCTAATTTTGATGAAGGTGATATTAGATAATAAAGGGGTTAATATGGCTAATAACGAACGCGGGCAAAAAGGTTTTGTTTCTATAGAAAACTATTGGGGTGACAAAATTAAGTCGATTATAGTGATGCACAGTGCAGATAATATAGAAAAAACGGAGGGGCTGTTAATAATATAAACCATGGTAAAAAAAAGAAAATGTTTTTCACTTTTATTATCAAACCAACTTGTTTCCATATTAAAAATATGTGGAAAGTGATTGTAATCACTATTGATGATGAGGTTTATGAGACTGATGGCTATTTCTCATGTTCCATTACTGCTTCGGACAAAGGTGTTGCAGTTGTAGGCGTTAATGGTGATACGAAAACGGCGTACATTTCTTTTTCTGAGTCAGGAAGTTGCTCCGAAAAATTAAGACGTGTAAAACGCCATTCTATGTTTGATGGTCAATCTGTGAGATATCTTAGATAAACTATTTAGTTGTGTTTATTTTAATTTGATTTGCCTATATTAATATTTATAATAGAGATTCACTAAGTAAATCTTCAAGGAATATTATGAAATACTTTCCTTTCATACTTTTAGGCTTTTTCCTGGTTGCGATATATATAATTTCCATTATTTGATAATCAAAATAACACATTCATTTAATGATGATTACACTTTGAATTAATAAAGCCTCCGAATTTGGAGGCTTTATTAATAATAGACAATCTAAATAAGATGTTATTGACGATAGCCTTCAAGGAAGCGGCCAAATTTATTAATTGCCATTTCAAGATCGTCAGCATAAGGTAAGGTCACGATCCTAAAATGATCGGGTTCTGGCCAGTTAAATGCTGTACCTTGGACTAATAACACTTTTTCTTGCAACAGCAAGTCAAGGATCATTTTTTGGTCATCATGGATATTAAAACGCTTAATATCAATTTTGGGGAACATATACAGTGCGCCTTGTGGCTTCACACAAGATACACCTGGAATTTGGTTAATGAGTTCCCACGCACGGTTACGCTGCTCATATAAACGCCCACCTGGTTGAATAAATTCACTAATACTTTGGTAACCACCCAGTGCAGTTTGAATGGCATGTTGCATCGGCACATTGGCACATAAACGCATTGAGGCTAGCATTTCTAAGCCTTCAATATAGCTTTTTGCATGTTTTTTCGGGCCATTAAGTACCATCCAACCTTGTCGGAAACCTGCAACACGATAGGTTTTTGATAGCCCATTGAATGTAATTGTTAATAAGTCAGGTGCTAATGCCGCAATAGAGTGATGAACTGCATCATCATAAAGAATTTTATCATAAATTTCATCAGCATAGATAATTAGATTGTGTTGACGAGCCAGTTCAACAATCTCTAATAGCAAATCTTTGCTATATACAGCACCTGTTGGGTTATTGGGATTAATGACCACAATACCACGAGTTCTTGGAGTGATTTTGCTACGAATGTCCTCAATATCTGGCATCCAGCCTTGTTGCTCATCACACATATAGTGCACCGCTTTCCCGCCAGAAAGCGAAACCGCTGCAGTCCAAAGTGGGTAGTCAGGGGCAGGGACTAACATTTCATCGCCATTATTAAGCAGTGCTTGCATCGCTTGGACAATAAGTTCAGATACACCGTTGCCGATGTAAACATCTTCTACTGTCATTTCGTGAATACCACGAGCTTGGTAATGTTGGACGATGGCTTTACGAGCAGAATAGAGCCCTTTGGAGTCACAATAGCCTTGGGAACTTGGTAAATTGCGTAAGACATCCACAAGAATTTCATCAGGTGCTTCAAAGCCAAACGGTGCCGGGTTACCAATGTTCAGCTTGAGGACTTTATTACCTTCCTCTTCTAAGCGTTTTGCTTCTTTTAATACGGGCCCACGGATGTCATAGCAGACATTATCGAGCTTGCTGGATTTAGTTAGATTATTCATTGTTCTCTCATTACCCTAACGGGATTGCATTGGTAGGGGGGCCGGCTTTATTGTCTTACTGTACTCCTCCCTCAGAAGCTTTTGAAGATGCAAGGTTATTTTTGGTGTAAAAGGTTGGTTAAAGTATAAATGTGATGTTTGACATCTTATTATCTTTTTTATGTTGGTTTAATATTTCGATTAACACACTTATGTTGGATTTATATCTCGATAATATCGTGTCTTTTGGTGTGTAAATATAAAAAAAAAAGGAAAAATAACAGTTGAACTAAAAAATTGTATCAAAATGTAATATTAAGCCTAGATTCGTTAGTTTAGCCATAAATTTCACTGCATATTGCCCTTTTTTTATATTTTTTTGACCGTTTTTGTTAGTAATATTGATTGTTTTGCTCAATAATTTTTAATTAAACATATACTTAAAATACATAACGCATTGAAATTTAAGAGCGTAAAAAAATAGTGAAATGAATTTTATAATGTGCTTACATTAAAATAATTGCGATTACATTAAATATGTTACTATTTAGCGGTACTTTATAAAGCGTTTCTTTAATCAGATTCTGTAAGAGAATACACTTTTTGTTAACACTATTTTTGATTGATTGGCAGTACCCTGTTTATACCAGCATTGATGTTATTCGTTAATAACGGGTTGGTTATAACTAGATAAAATAATGAGTAGTCATTGCAAATCTAAGGATTAGAGATGCACTAGATGAGTAGTATTAAATTATATCGCTGATTCTCATGGAGGAGAGCAGAACACCAGGTAACATAAATATTATATAAGAGAATGAACGATGATAAATTCCAATCGTCCCATCATGAACTTAGATCTGGACTTGCTGCGTACGTTTGTTGCAGTCGCTGATCTAAATACATTCGCAGCTGCGGCTGCAGCAGTGTGTAGAACGCAATCTGCGGTAAGCCAGCAGATGCAGCGTTTAGAGCAACTTGTTGGCCGTGAGCTTTTCGCTCGTCATGGGCGTAATAAACTCCTCACAGCGCATGGTTTACAATTACTGGGTTATGCACGACAAATCTTGCGTGCTAATGATGATGCAACAGCATCATTAACCTATAACGATGCTGAAGGCGAATTACGTATCGGTGCATCTGATGACACTGTTGATATCCTTTTGCCATTTTTGCTAAATCGTATCGCTTCTGTGTACCCACGCATTGCGGTTGAAGTTCGCATTAAGCGTGCTCAATTTATTGAATCAATGCTGGATAACCATGAAATCGATTTAGCATTAACAACAGCGCGTATTAGCCATCACCCAAAAACGGCATTAAGAACAGTGCCAGTGCTATGGCATAGCTCGCCTGATTTCCAATTACGTCATAACGAGCCGATCCCATTAGTTGTAATGGATGAAACTAACCCATACCGCAAACTTTGCACGCAAGCATTGGATGACGCAGGATTACCATGGCACATCGCCTATGAAGCCGCGTCGCTACCTGCAGTACGTGCTGCAGTAACAGCGGAAGTCGGGGTGACTGCACGCCCAATGGAAATGCAAAATGCGGATTTACGTATTTTAAATGAAACAGATGGTTTGCCGCGTTTGCCTGATATTCAATATTGGCTATATAAGAATGCAGATGAGCAGAAAGATTTTGTTTTGACCGTCTTTAGCGCCATTGAAAACAAAAAAATTCCTTATGTTGCTGCATCGGCAAGTGAACTTGCTGATGGGAGCGAAATGAATAATTAATCGTTTCAGGTGATATTAACTGACTGTTAATATACGCGAGTATACAACGAATAAAACGGTAATTCCTATTTTTTTAGGAATGCCGTTTTTTTTATATCAAAAATTTGTATAAAAAAAAGTGTGGATAAAATATTTGCAATCTAATTATTTTACGCAAATGCAATGAGCGGCTCAATTCAAAGAAATATATCGACTAAAGTGATATTTACTAGGGGAAAGTATAACCATGATAAGCTAGGGGAAATGCCATTCTTTTTTGGATGCATCTATCTACAGAGTAAGATGCTTCGTAACTGAAACGATTATTTAATACTGATGTGTTAAATTTTCAATATTGGGGAGAGAGTATAAGAAATCATTTTAAAACAAGGTATAAATATTGAGCGATGGTTTTGAGAAATCGTTATCAAGTTCAAATTTATCATTTTTTATCGATTTCAGTACACAAAACCTGCAATTAACCACTTAATAAGTATGGTTAAATGTTGAAGACCATGAAATAATTGTGATGTAGTTGGCAGAACCTGAATTTCATTTTTTAGTTAACAACTTGTTACGCTATTAACAATCTTTTTTTGCTGAATTGATAAAATAGCACTGGATTGTCAGCGGGTTAGTGAAACTGTTGAGTAAAAAAGCGTTACATGTTCTTAAAGTAAAATTGAACGTCATGTAAACAAATTGAGTACTTTTTCAATAAATCTGTGCGTTAGATCAAATAAAAAGCGCAATTTTTCATCTGTTAAGACAGGTTTTTCCTGCGATAATAGTGTAGTAAAAACGAATAATCAGTTAAACTAGTTTGAGTGTTTACTTGTGTTTCATTACACTGACACGTTTTAGCAGATCATGAGTACTTTTTGTTATTTTAATGTTTTTTGTGTGTGAGTTTTTTGTAACAAATACGGGTTATTTTACCTAATTTGGGTAAAGTAAATTGTAATGAGAGAGGACAAACCAAACGCAGTCATCAGACTGATTTATGTTTGGTGATGATTTTTGGTCTTTCTTCTCGATTAACTGGGCAATTGTGGTGCAATACTGCCGTGTTGTAAAAAAGAGCAGTTTACGCACCATAAGTAATGAGTAAGCAACGAGTATGTCTACATCAATCCTAGCGTTAGCCCATAACTGGGCGTTTGCGATATTCCTTATCGGCACTATCGGTCTTTGTGCTTTCATGTTGGTCGCGGGTCATTTCTTAGGCAGTCGCGCCAAAGCCAGAACAAAACATGTCCCTTATGAGTCAGGTATTGATTCAGTCGGTAGTGCACGTCTTCGTATGTCAGCTAAGTTCTACTTAGTCGCCATGTTCTTCGTTATCTTCGATGTTGAAGCCATGTTTTTATTTGCATGGTCAGTTGCCATCCGCGAAGCCGGTTGGGTCGGTTTCATCGAAGCCGCGATCTTTATTCTGGTATTGTTGGCGGGATTGTTTTATCTGGTTCGCGTAGGAGCATTGGATTGGACTCCAGTCCGTTCCCGCGGAAAAGTTAAGCATCCTAGTGAAGTTATTAAAATCAGCAATCGTCATCCGCAGTAAAAAGCGAGGCATTATACAATGGATTATACGCTCACCCGCATAGATCCGAACGGTGAGAACGACCGTTACCCACTGCAAACCCAGGAAATCGTAACAGATCCTCTGGAGCAGCAAGTTGAAAACAGTGTGTACATGGGGAAACTTTCTCATGCACTTCACGATGTGGTTAACTGGGGGCGCAAAAACTCTCTATGGCCATATAACTTTGGTCTTTCATGTTGCTATGTAGAAATGGTGACTTCGTTCACGGCTGTTCATGACGTAGCCCGTTTTGGTGCGGAAGTACTTCGTGCTTCACCTCGTCAAGCCGACTTCATGGTTGTTGCAGGAACCTGTTTCACAAAAATGGCGCCTGTTATTCAGCGTCTGTATGACCAAATGCTCGAACCAAAATGGGTTATTTCCATGGGTTCATGTGCCAACTCTGGTGGCATGTATGACATTTATTCTGTGGTACAAGGCGTCGATAAATTTATCCCTGTAGATGTGTATATCCCAGGTTGTCCACCACGCCCAGAAGCCTATATGCAGGCTCTGCTTCTGTTGCAAGAATCTATCGGTAAAGAGCGTCGTCCGCTCTCTTGGGTTGTTGGAGACCAAGGGGTTTACCGTGCCAATATGCAATCAGAAAGAGAAAGAAAGCATGGTGAACGTATCGCAGTGACTAACCTGCGTACACCAGACGAAATTTAAGGCTTAAAGCCATACAGCGTAACAGAGCAATGTTGTTGCGAAATAATAAACCTGATCAAGCGTTATGGTGAAGAATGATGACAGATCAGATAGCGCAAGCGAGTAGTACCCAGCCAGGATGGCAGACGCAGGATCATTTAAATGACCCTGTGCTTCTGGAACTGCGCAATCAATTTGGGCCGGATGCCTTTTCTGTTCAAGCAACCCGCACTGGTATGCCAGTGATATGGGTTCGTCGTGAACAATTACTGGAAGTTGTCGATTTCCTGAAAAAATTACCGAAACCGTATGTCATGTTATTTGACTTACACGGGGTAGATGAACGTCAACGAATTCACCGTCAAGGTCTGCCAGAGGCAGACTTTAGTGTTTTCTACCACATCATCTCCATCGACCGTAACCGCGATATCATGTTAAAAGTCGCTCTTAATGAGAAAGACTTAAACGTGCCTTCTGTGGTTTCACTGTTCCCGAATGCGAGTTGGCATGAGCGTGAAGTGTGGGATATGTTTGGGATCACCTTTCAAGGTCACCCAAATCTTCGTCGCTTGCTGATGTCACCAAACTGGGAAGGTCACCCACTGCGTAAGGATTACCCTGCGCGTGCAACTGAGTTCGACCCCTTTGTTCTGACGAAACAGAAACAAGATCTGGAAATGGAAGCATTGACTTTCAAACCAGAAGAGTGGGGCATGGCACGTGGAAATGAAAACGAAGATTTCATGTTCCTGAACTTAGGGCCTAACCACCCATCATCACACGGTGCGTTCCGTATCGTACTGCAACTTGATGGTGAAGAAATTATCGACTGTGTGCCAGATATCGGCTACCACCATCGTGGTGCTGAGAAAATGGGTGAACGTCAGTCATGGCACAGCTACATTCCATACACTGACCGCATCGAGTATCTCGGCGGTTGTGTGAATGAAATGCCGTACGTGTTAGCCGTTGAAAAGCTGGCTGGCATCGAAGTGCCTGATCGCGTGAAGACCATTCGTGTCATGCTGTCTGAGCTATTCCGTATCAACAGCCACTTGCTGTATATCAGTACGTATATCCAAGACGTCGGTGCAATGACGCCTGTATTCTTTGCGTTTACTGACCGCCAAAAAGTGTATAACGTGATTGAAGCGATCACGGGTTTCCGTATGCACCCAGCATGGTTCCGTATCGGTGGTGTTGCACACGATTTACCGCGTGGCTGGGAAAAACTGCTGCGTGAGTTACTCGACTGGCTGCCAAAACGTTTAGAATCCTATGTCACGTCAGCACTGAAAAACTCCATCTTAAAAGGCCGTTCAATTGGTACAGCAATGTACAACAAAGAAGAGGCTCTAGCTTGGGGGGTAACAGGTGCAGGTTTACGTGCAACAGGCGTTGATTTCGACGTGCGTAAATGGCGTCCATATTCAGGCTACGAAAACTTTGAATTCGATATTCCTATCGCACACAACGGTGACTGTTATGACCGTGTGATGATCAAAGTGGAAGAGATGCGCCAGAGTATCCGTATTCTTGAGCAATGCTACAAGAATATGCCAGAAGGCCCATTCAAAGCCGACCATCCATTGACGACACCGCCACCAAAAGAGCGTACGTTGCAGCACATTGAAACCCTGATCAACCACTTCTTGCAAGTGTCTTGGGGCCCTGTGATGCCTGCGAATGAATCATTCCAGATGGTTGAAGCCACGAAGGGTATTAACAGCTACTACCTGACCAGTGATGGCAGCACGATGAGCTACCGCACACGTATTCGTACTCCGAGTTATGAGCACTTACAGCAAATTCCTTCGGTGATCAGAGGTAGTTTAGTTTCGGACTTAATCGTCTATCTGGGTAGTATCGATTTTGTAATGTCGGATGTGGATCGCTAACCATGCATAATGAACATAACGAAAATGAGAAGCACAACGAGCTCAATGTCGTGAATGTGTTTGAACCGCAAGTCAATCATGGCTTTGTCTTAACAGAGAAAGAGCGTGCAGAGATTGAAGGTGAGAAACACCACTACGAAGATGCGCGTGCTGCCTCAATTGAAGCACTAAAAATTGTGCAAAAAAACCGCGGTTGGGTTGAAGATGGGGCTATCCATGCGATTGCTGACGTCTTAGGCATTCCAGCCAGTGACGTTGAAGGGGTGGCCACATTCTATAGCCAAATCTTCCGTCAGCCAGTAGGTCGCCACATTATTCGCTATTGCGACAGTGTTGTTTGCCATATTACAGGTTATCAGGGCTTAGAAGCTGAGATCATTAAACAGCTGAATATTCGCCCAGGTCAAACAACAGCTGATGGCCGCTTTACGTTGCTGCCAACCTGTTGCTTAGGTAACTGTGACAAAGGTCCAACGATGATGATCGATGAAGACACTCACAGCTACGTACAGCCTGAAAATATTCAAAAATTACTGGAGCAGTATCCATGACAAATTCTGTTAATCCAGTGATCCGTACTGCCGAAACTCATCCTCTAACATGGCGTTTGCGTGATGACAATCAGCCTGTTTGGTTAGATGAGTACCGTAGTAAAAACGGATACAAAGGTCTTGAGCGTGCGCTTAAAGGCATGGCGCCAGATGAAGTTGTGAATCTCGTGAAAGACGCAGGCCTGAAAGGGCGTGGTGGCGCGGGCTTCTCAACAGGTCTGAAATGGAGCCTGATGCCAAAAGACGAAAACATGAAACTGCGTTACTTCTTATGTAATGCGGATGAAATGGAACCAGGTACTTATAAAGACCGTCTATTGATGGAACAACTGCCTCACCTGTTAGTTGAGGGGATGATAACAGGGGCTTATGCACTGAAAGCCTATCGTGGTTATATCTTCCTGCGTGGTGAATACGTTGAAGCCGCACAAAACCTGCGCCGGGCCATCGAAGAAGCCAAAGCAGCGGGTCTATTAGGTAAAAATATCCTCGGTTCTGGATTCGATTTCGAACTGTTTGTGCACACGGGTGCTGGGCGTTATATCTGCGGTGAAGAAACTGCGTTGATTAACTCCTTAGAAGGTCGCCGTGCAAATCCACGTTCTAAACCACCATTCCCTGCAACATCAGGTGCTTGGGGTAAACCGACTTGCGTAAATAACGTCGAAACTATCTGTAACGTGCCTGCAATTTTAGAGCACGGTGACCAGTGGTATATCGATTTAAGCGCAGGTAAGAGTAAAGATGCCGGCACAAAACTGATGGGCTTCTCTGGCCGTGTAAAAAACCCAGGTCTGTGGGAATTACCGTTTGGTACCACCGCGCGTGAAGTGCTTGAAGACTACGCGGGTGGGATGCGCGATGGCTTGAAATTAAAAGCATGGCAGCCAGGTGGGGCAGGGACAGACTTCCTGACCAATGACCACCTCGATTTACCGATGGATTTCGAAAATATTGCTAAAGCAGGCAGCCGTTTAGGGACTGCATTGGCGATGGCAGTTGATCATGAAATCAACATGGTTTCGTTAGTGCGTAACTTAGAAACCTTCTTTGCGCGTGAATCTTGCGGTTGGTGTACACCTTGTCGTGATGGATTGCCGTGGAGTGTGAAAATTTTACAAGCACTGGAAAAAGGCGAAGGTCAACCAGGCGATATTGAAACATTAGAGCAACTTTGCCGTTTCTTAGGCCCGGGTAAAACCTTCTGTGCTCACGCACCAGGTGCAGTTGAACCGCTGCAAAGTGCTATCAAATATTTCCGTGATGAATTCGAAGCGGGTATCTCGCAAAAAGATCTGCGCAATTTAGTGCAGATTGCAGGTATTCAGCCAAACCTGCTGAAGCAGCGCTGGTAATCGTTTCGCGATTGAGCAACCGCGAACGAGATTTTTCACGAAGAACGTATTTTTGATTAACGCCTGCTTTATGCGGGCCTTTGGGAAGCATGCTGACTATGGCTACAATATATGTAGACGGCAAAGAATATGACGTTAACGGGTCTGAAAACCTGTTACAAGCCTGTCTTTCTCTCGGGCTAGATATTCCTTATTTTTGCTGGCATCCAGCGCTGGGAAGCGTTGGCGCTTGCCGCCAGTGTGCGGTTAAGCAGTATCAGAACGCGGATGATACCCGCGGTCGCCTAGTAATGTCTTGTATGACACCGGCAACGGAAGGCACCTTCATCTCTATTGATGATGAAGAAGCCAAGCAATTCCGTGAAAGTGTTGTAGAATGGCTGATGACCAACCACCCACATGACTGTCCAGTCTGTGAAGAGGGCGGTAACTGCCACCTGCAAGATATGACGGTGATGACTGGCCATAACATGCGTAAATATCGTTTTACGAAACGCACACACATTAACCAAGATCTGGGGCCTTTCATTAGTCATGAAATGAACCGCTGTATCGCGTGTTACCGTTGTGTTCGTTACTATAAAGATTACGCAGATGGCACGGATTTAGGGGTTTATGGAGCTCACAACTACGTGTACTTCGGTCGTACAGAAGACGGCACGCTGGAAAGTGAATTTTCTGGCAACTTAGTCGAAGTCTGCCCGACAGGGGTATTTACTGACAAAACCCACTCTGAGCGCTATAACCGTAAATGGGATATGCAATTTGCACCAGGTATCTGCCAACAGTGCAGTATCGGTTGTAATACTAGCCCAGGTGAACGTTATGGTGAAATTCGCCGTATCGAAAACCGTTATAATGGTTCTGTTAACCACTATTTCTTGTGTGACCGCGGTCGCTTTGGTTACGGTTACGTTAACCGCAAAGACCGTCCACGTCAGGCTGTCTTGAACAAAGATGGTGTTAAACAGGTTATCTCTGCTATTGAAGCAATGCAAAGCGGTGCGCAAATTATCAATCAAGCGAAAAAAGTGATTGGTATTGGCTCTCCACGTGCAAGCATTGAGAGCAACTACGCATTACGTGCATTAGTGGGCGCAGAAAACTTCTATTCTGGTATTTCCACAGGTGAGCAAAGCCGTTTAGCGCTGATGCAAAATATTCTGCAAAATGGTGGTATCTATACCCCAACGCTGCGTGAAGTTGAAGGTTACGATGCGGTGCTGGTTCTGGGTGAAGATTTAACTCAGACAGGTGCACGTATGGCACTTTCTGTTCGTCAAGCGGTGAAAGGTAAAGCACGTGAAATGGCCGCAGCACAGAAAGTGGCTGATTGGCAAATCGCGGCAATCATGAACATTGGTCAACATGCAAAATATCCGCTGTTTATCACCAACGTTGATGATACCCGCTTAGACGACGTTGCGGCTTTTAATTACCGTGCCCCAGTTGCTGACCAAGCGCGTTTCGGTTTTGCTATCGCCAATATGATTAACGGTGAGGCGCCTGCGGTTAACGACTTGCCAGCGGACCTTAAAGCGAAAGTGGAAACCATCGCACAAGCCCTTTCAAGCGCGAAAAAACCACTGATTATCAGCGGTAGCCACAGCGCGAGCGATGCGATGATCCAAGCGGCAGCGAACGTGGCATTTGCACTGAAAGCGAAAGGCGCACAAGTGGGCTTATCTTACTTAGCCTCTCATGCGAACAGCTTCGGTTTAGCGATGATGAACGCACAGCCATTAGACAGCGCATTAGCTCGCATTGAAGCGAACGAAGCGGATGTGGCTATCGTTATCGAAAATGACCTTTACCGTCACAGCAGTGTGGATGCAGTCAATAGCGCATTAGCGAAATTGAGTCACCTGATTGTTGCTGATCACCAGCAAACTGACATCATGGATAAAGCAACGCTTGTTCTGCCAGCGGCGAGTTTCGCAGAAGCAGACGGTACGTTGATTAACCAAGAAGGTCGCGCACAACGTTTCTTCCAAGTTTTCGACCCAACTTATTACGACAAAACTATCGTGATGAACGAAAGCTGGCGCTGGATGCACTCGCTGCAAACAGAAGCGCAAGAACGTGATGCAGATTGGTCGCAACTTGACCATGTGATTGCTGACTGTGTGGCTGCATTACCGCAATTTGCGGGTATTGTGGATTCAGCACCGAAAGCCTCATTCCGTATCCGCGGACAAAAATTAGCGCGTGAGCCGCATCGTTACAGTGGTCGTACAGCAATGCTGGCGAACCAATCTGTGCATGAACCACGCCAACCGCAAGATATTGACTCTCCATTTGCTTTCTCAATGGAAGGGAACAACAGCCCAACCGCACCACGCCAGCAAATTCCATTTGCATGGGCGCCAGGTTGGAACTCACCTCAAGCGTGGAATAAATTCCAAGCGGAAGTCGGTGGCCATTTATTATTTGGTGACCCTGGTGTGCGCCTGTTCAATTCAACAGAAAGTAAATTGGCTTACTTCACTGATATTCCAGCAGCTTACCAAGCAGCGGATGCGCAGTGGGTAGTCGCGCCGTATTACCATCTGTTCGGTAGTGATGAAATGTCACAGCGTTCAGAGGTGATTCAACAGCGCATGCCAGAGCCTTATATCATGCTGAGCACGCAAGATGCTGCGGCACTTGGTTTGGCAGCAGGGACAAAAGCTGAGTTTAGCCATGCAGGTCAAGGATTTAACTTGACTGTACGCATCAGCAACAACCTGTCGACAGGTCAAATTGGCTTACCATTAGGGATGCCAGGTATCGCACCTTCAATGGCTGGCGTGTCAGTCAATAATCTGCGGAGGGGAGCATGATGGATTGGATTTCTCCTGAAGTGATGGAAGTATTAATTTCCATCCTCAAATCTGTCGTCATTTTATTGGTTGTTGTGACTTGTGGGGCTTACATGAGTCTGGGAGAGCGCCGTATTCTCGGTCTGTTCCAGAATCGTTATGGCCCAAACCGCGTTGGCCCGTTTGGGATGGGCCAGTTAATCGCCGACATGTTCAAAATGCTGTTTAAAGAAGACTGGATCCCACAGTTCGCGGACAAGAAAATCTTTACGCTAGCGCCAGTTATCGCATTTTGTTCACTGTTCCTTGCATTCGCCATCGTACCTGTCAGCCCGACTTGGCACGTAGCAGACTTAAACATTGGGATTTTATTCTTCCTGATGATGGCTGGTTTAGCGGTGTATGCGGTTCTGTTCGCAGGTTGGTCAAGTAACAACAAATATTCATTATTAGGGGCGATGCGTGCTTCGGCACAAACCGTCAGTTACGAAGTGTTCTTAGGCTTATCTTTAATGGGCGTAGTCGCACAAGCGGGTTCATTCAACCTGATTGATATTGTGAACTCCCAAGAAGGCATGTGGAACATTATTCCTCAATTCTTTGGTTTTTTGACCTTTGCGATTGCGGGCGTTGCGGTATGTCACCGTCACCCGTTTGACCAACCAGAAGCAGAACAAGAGATTGCGGATGGTTACCACGTTGAATACTCAGGGATGAAGTTCGGTCTGTTCTTCGTTGGTGAGTATATCGGTATCGTAACGGTTTCTGCCCTGATTGTGACGCTGTTCTTTGGTGGCTGGCATGGCCCGTTCCTGCCGTCATTCTTGTGGTTTGCTATCAAAACTGGCTTCTTCATGATGATGTTCATCCTGATTCGTGCCTCTTTACCGCGTCCACGTTATGACCAAGTGATGTCTTTCGGCTGGAAAATTTGTCTGCCATTGACGCTGCTTAATCTGCTGGGTACTGCAGCAGTGATTTTATACAACGCTCAGTAAGGGGTGATTGAACCATGACATTGAAAGAGTTATTGGTCGGTTTCGCCACCCAAGTACGTAGTATTTGGATGGTCGGCCTACATGCGTTCGATAAACGCGAAACGCAAATGTATCCAGAAGAGCCGGTTTATCTGCCACCCCGTTACCGTGGTCGTATCGTGTTAACCCGCGATCCAGACGGTGAAGAGCGTTGTGTTGCGTGTAACTTATGTGCTGTTGCTTGCCCAGTGGGATGTATCTCACTGCAAAAAGCGGAGCACGAAGATGGACGCTGGTATCCGGAATTTTTCCGCGTTAACTTTTCGCGTTGCATTTTCTGTGGTCTGTGTGAAGAGGCTTGCCCAACGACGGCAATCCAATTAACACCTGACTTTGAAATGGCCGACTGGCGACGTCAGGATCTGGTTTACGAGAAAAATGACCTGTTGATTTCAGGTCCAGGTAAATATCCTGATTATAACTTTTACCGTAAATCGGGTATGGCGATTGCAGGTAAAGACAAAGGTGAAGCGGATAACGAAGCGAAACCGATTAACGTCAAAGACCTGTTGCCATAAGGAGCGATATTCATGGAATTTACATTTTATATCGCCAGTCTGGTTGCAATACTTGCAACTTTGAGGGTGATAACGAATACCAACCCGGTGCATGCACTGTTGTATCTGGTTGTTTCTCTGCTGGCACTGTCAATGGTGTTCTTCTCACTCGGCGCGTATTTCGCGGGTGCGCTGGAAATCATCGTTTACGCAGGTGCCATTATGGTCTTGTTTGTGTTCGTCGTCATGATGCTGAACCTAGGTCGCTCTGTGCAAGAGCAAGAGCGGGCTTGGCTAACGCCGAAAAACTGGATTGGTCCAGCGGGTTTATCCGCAGTGTTACTGGCTATCCTGGTTTACGGCATCACTTCTTTATCTTACGAGAAGGGCATTGATGGTACGGTGATTGGGGCGAAAGAAGTCGGTATCAGCTTGTTCGGGCCATATGTTCTGGCTGTTGAACTTGCTTCACTGCTGTTATTGGCAGGTATCGTCGTCGCATTCCATGTTGGACGTGACCGCAAAGAAAACGGTGCTGACCTTGTTAGCATTGCGGAGGAGCAAAAATGATACCTCTAGAACATGGTCTGATTTTAGCGGCAATTCTATTTGTGATGGGGCTTAGCTGCCTTGTTATCCGCCGCAACTTGCTTTTCATGTTGATCGGACTGGAAATCATGATTAACTCAACTGCACTGGCATTTGTCGTTGCAGGGAGTTTTTGGGGGCAACCAGACGGCCAGATTATGTATATCTTGGCAATCACACTGGCTGCAGCGGAGGCGAGTATTGGATTGGCGTTGTTACTGCAACTCCATCGTCATCGTCAGAACCTGAATATTGATAAAGTCAGTGAGATGCGCGGATGAACCTACTCTATTTAACTATTCTGTTGCCTTTACTGGGGTCGGTGTTGTTAGCCTTCTCCCGTGGACGCTGGTCAGAAAACGTTTCGGCCATTATTGGTGCGGGGTCGGTCGGCTTAGCTGCCCTCGTCGCATTCTATGCTGGTAACGAATTTTTAGCTCAACCCGACGCTGGTGTGTTTATTCAGCCACTTTGGACTTGGATGTCTGTCGGTACCTTTAATATCCCATTCACCCTGATGTTAGATGGTCTGTCACTGACTATGTTAGGTGTGGTAACGGGTGTGGGCTTCCTTATTCACGTGTATGCCTCTTGGTATATGCGTGGCGAGGAAGGTTACTCACGTTTCTTCGCTTACACCAACCTGTTTATCGCGAGCATGGTGGTTTTAGTCCTCGCCGATAACATGATGCTGATGTATCTCGGTTGGGAAGGGGTAGGGCTGTGCAGTTACTTGTTGATTGGTTTTTATTACACTAATCCAGACAACGGCAAAGCCGCGATGAAAGCGTTCTTTGTGACGCGCATCGGTGACGTGTTCCTTGCTATCGGTATGTTTATTCTGTGGAATGAACTGGGCACACTGAATTTCAGCGAAATGGCGGTGTTAGCACCTCAGAAATTTGCTGAGGGTTCAAGCGCAATCAACTGGGCAACCTTGATGTTATTAGGTGGTGCAGTCGGTAAATCTGCACAGCTACCATTACAAACATGGTTAGCTGATGCGATGGCGGGCCCAACACCAGTTTCTGCACTGATCCACGCCGCAACCATGGTAACTGCGGGTGTCTACTTAATCGCACGTACCCATGTTCTGTTCCTGTTAGCGCCTGAAGTATTACACTTAGTCGGCGTTGTGGGTGCGGTAACACTCGTACTGGCAGGTTTTGCAGCAGTGGTCCAAACGGATATCAAACGTGTCCTCGCTTATTCAACCATGAGCCAAATTGGTTATATGTTCTTGGCTCTGGGTGTTCAAGCTTGGGATGCGGCGATTTTCCACCTGATGACGCACGCTTTCTTCAAAGCATTGTTGTTCCTGTCAGCAGGTTCGGTGATCCTCGCTTGCCACCACGAGCAAAACATCTTCAAAATGGGTGGGTTGCGTAAGCAAATTCCATTCATTTATGCTGTGATGTTAATCGGCGGAAGCGCACTGGCAGCATTGCCACTGTTTACCGCAGGTTTCTACAGTAAAGATGCGATTTTGTGGGGAGCTAAGCTTGATGGACAGACTGTGTTGCTGTGGGCAGGTATCCTCGGTGCATTAATGACTGCAATTTATACCTTCCGTATGATTTTCATCGTGTTTCATGGTGAAGCAAAAATCAAAGCGCACAAGGTTAAAGGCATCACTCACACATTGCCACTTGGCATTCTGGCTATCCTTGCAACGTTTGTTGGTGCATTAATCCACCAACCATTAGAAGGGGTGTTCCCAGCGGAAGCCGCAGGAAGTGAAGACGGTAAAGTCTTACTTGAAGCGATTTCGGGCGGGTTTGCAATCGCAGGTTTGTTGATTGCGGTATTCCTCTATCTGTTCAGACGTTCCATTGTTGATGCTATCGCGAAAACGGCGGTTGGCCGCTTCTTCAGTGCTTGGTGGTACCAAGCATGGGGATTCGACTGGCTGTATGATGTAGTCTTTGTGAAACCGTTTAAAGGTATTGCATGGCTACTGGAAAGCGATCCGATTAACTCACTGATGAATATTCCTGCACATCTTTCACGTTGGGCAAATAAAGGACTTGCAGTGAGTGAAAACGGCCAGATCCGTTGGTATGTTGCCTCATTGGGGCTGGGTGCAGTGCTGATTCTTGCTCTGCTGCTTTTGGTTTAATTAAGGGACACATTGCGCCATGCTACTACCCTGGCTAATACTTATTCCCTTCATCGGTGGCCTGCTAAGTTGGCAGGCTGACCGGTTCAGTCACCGCGCTCCACGTTGGATTGCGCTGGCGACGATGGGATTAACACTTATTATTTCCGTGCAATTGTGGTTACAAGGGAGCTACTCTCTGGCTAACCCACAAGGCGTTCCACTATGGCAATCCGAGTTTTTCATGTCGTGGATCCCTGCATTGGGAATCAACATTCACTTAGCGATTGACGGTTTATCACTGTTGATGGTCGTTTTGACGGCTATCATGGGGGCGTTCTCGATTCTGAGCTCATGGAGTGAAAACCAAAAGAACCAAGGTGCGTATCACTTTAACCTTCTGTGGATTATCACTGGGGTAATGGGGATTTTCACTGCGGTTGACTTGTTCTTATTCTTCTTCTTCTGGGAGATGATGCTGATCCCTATGTACTTCCTGATTGCTAACTGGGGACACAAAGGTTCAGAGAACAGAAAACATATCAACGCAGCGACTAAGTTCTTTATCTATACGCAGGCAAGTGGCTTGATTATGTTAGTGTCTATCATTGGACTGGCACTGGCACACTTCAACTCAACGGGTACCTTAACATTTGATTACGACCAGTTATTAGGCACGCAAATGTCTAGCAGCGTCGCATTCATGTTGATGTTAGGCTTCTTTATTGCCTTCGCTGTTAAAATGCCTCTGGTACCATTCCATGGTTGGATGGCGGATACCCAAGAGCAATCACCAACCGCAGGTTCGGTAGATATCTCGGGTATTATGCTAAAAACCGCTGCGTATGGTCTGTTACGTTTTACTTTGCCTCTGTTCCCAGAAGCGTCTATCCAGTTCACGCCAGTGGCAATGACTCTGGGTGTGGTCAGTATCTTCTATGGTGCATGGTTAGCGTTCAAACAAACCGACATTAAACGTCTGGCGGCATACAGTAGCTTATCCCATATGGGTTTTGTGACCGTGGCGATTTATGCAAGCTCAGTGTTGGCGTACCAAGGTGCTGTAATCCAAATGATCACCAACGGTCTGTCAGGTGCAGCGCTGATTATCATCAGTGGCCAACTGTATGAGCGTACGCAAACGCGTGATATGCGCATGATGGGTGGATTGTGGAAACGCATTAAATGGTTACCAGGAATGTCCCTGTTCTTTGCTGCGGCAACGCTAGGAATGCCAGGTACAGGTAACTTCATTGGCGAATTCATGATCCTATTCGGTAGCTTCAGCCAATTCACATTAGTGACCTGCATTATGGTATTTGGTGTGGTGTTTGCTTCTATCTACTCACTGTGGATGATGCAGCAGACTTACTACGGTACACCAAAATCAGAAAAAGAAATGAAAGGGTTAACGGCGCGTGAATTCGGTGTGCTACTGGCTCTGGCTGCTTTACTGGTTATTATCGGTTTCTATCCACAACCAATTTTAGATACATCAGTTGGTTCAATGGAAACATTGCATAACCTGTATTCTGCTTCACTAACAACATTAGGGCTGTAATTCGCCATGACAATAACTCCTCAAGAACTGATCGCAATACTACCACTGATGATCGTCGGGTTGACGGCGGTGGTTGTGATGCTGTCCATTGCGTGGCGACGCGATCACCTGACTAGTGCCGCGCTGACAGTATCGGGTTTTATCATTGCGTTGCTTTCACTCATTTGGGTAGCCGATGGCTACCTAATGGATGTGACTTCGCTTATCCGTGTTGATGGCTTTGCGCTGTTCTATAGTGCGCTTGTCCTGATCGCAGGTATCGGCACCAGTATCTTTGCTTACCACTGGTTAGAAGGCTTTGGTGATAACAGAGATGAATTCCATCTGTTAGTCGCAATTGCCGTCGCAGGTGGTGTGCTGTTATCCATGTCAAATCATATGGCATCAATGTTTATCGGTATCGAGCTGATTTCATTACCGCTGTTTGGTTTAGTGGCGTATACCTTCGAACGTAAACGTACACTGGAAGCAGGGATTAAGTACATGCTGTTATCTGCAGCAGCCTCTTCGTTCCTGTTATTTGGTATTGCGTTGCTGTACGCAGAATCTGGCAGCTTAAGTTTTGCTGCGGTTGGTCAAAGCCTTTCTGATAGCCAAATTCACGCACCATTAGTGATGATTGGTTTCGGTATGCTGATTGTTGGCTTTGGTTTTAAACTGTCACTGTTTCCATTCCAATTGTGGACACCAGACGTTTACCAAGGCGCGCCAGCACCAGTTTCAGCTTTCCTAGCAACGGGCAGTAAAATTGCTATCTTTGCCGTGCTAGTGCGTATCTTTATGGAAGCGCCAATTACCAGTAGCGACACACTGACAATTGTTATTTCAGTGATTGCAATTGCGTCTATTCTGTTTGGTAACTTACTGGCTATCACACAAAAAAGCGCAAAACGTTTATTGGGTTACTCCTCTATCTCCCATATGGGTTATCTGTTAGTGGCACTGGTTGCTTTGCGTATTGACCCTGTTGCTTCACAAGTAACGATTGCTATTTATTTAGTCGGTTACTTGTTTGCAAGTTTGGGCGCATTTGGCGTGATCAGTATCGTTTCTAGCCCTTATCGTGGTGATGATCAAGACGATTTCAGCGCATTTCGTGGGTTGTTCTGGCACAAGCCTGTGCTTGCAACTGTGATGACAGTCGCACTGTTATCCTTAGCAGGTATTCCTATTACATTAGGGTTTATCGGTAAATTCTATGTGATTGTTTCAGCGGTAAATGCCGAACTGTGGTGGTTGACAGGTGCTGTTGTGGTCGGTAGTGCAATCGGTTTGTACTATTACCTGCGCTTTATGGCAAGTCTGTACAGTCGTGATGCAGAACATGCTGAACGTTATACTGGCCCTGAAAAAGCAACTCTGGGTACGGTTTTTGCAGCTGTCTGTGCAATTGCAGCCATTGTCTTCGGTGTTTGGCCACAACCGCTTATTGATATTTCGGCATTAGCTGTAGCAATCGTTGGTTAATGAATACAGTCTAAGTAATATGAAGCCGGTTACTGCAAAGTAACCGGTTTTTTTTTAATCGGGTAGCTGGCGTTGGTATTGATATTCCACATCATTCAAATAAGTCATCAGCATTTGGCTTGCCGTATTGATTTGTACTAAGTTAAGGGGTTGTTCTGGTATCTTTTCACTAATATATTGACACCATGACTCCCAGTAATTTTTGAGTAATCCAACTTGGTGGATAATGGTTTGTTTATGTAAATCGATGGCAGTAACTTCATTGGAAAGAGACATTAGTTGTGTGAGTCTAAAAATATTTGTATCAATGGTATTAAGTTCTTCTTTGTGCTCAATAATTTGGTCATTTAAGTACAATCTAACATCAACTAATTTAGCAAATTCAAGGCCATCATCTACCATTGTTAGCAGGTTTCTAATATAACTAATTGCAGATTTTAAAATATCTTTTTTATTTGGGGGGATGTTTAGAGCGTCAATTAACTCTTTCCCTTTAAAATACTTATCAAAAAAATCAGTTAGCTTTGCTCGCAAAACAATATCTTCAGCAGCCATAATAATAGAATAATTCTTGTGTAAATCATTTATTTTAGCTTGCATACTGTGCTTGGATGTCAAAAGGATTTCTTTTTGGCTAGTGTACTGGGTTAGTTTTAACTTATTAGGTTCGTTAAGGTGAAAGATCAGTAGTGATTCATTTGCGTAGCGTATTTTTGAAATAAGTTTTTCTAATTCTAACTTTGCATCCATTAAATCATCAATAAAATTGGCGGTTAGAAGTTGTTTTTTAATATCTGAATAGCTATCTTCGGTGGTTGTTGAGCTTTGGGGGTTATTTAACTCATTGTCTATTATATAATTAATTTTGATGCGTAATATTGGAATCGAATTCCGGATCAACTCATTGAGACGCTCTGTTTTAATTGCGATTTTTTGAATTCGTCCGTAAATAATATAATCATAACTCATGATGCTTTTATTAAATGCAACGATATTATTTGAAATACATCTTAACTGATAAATATCAATAGGGGGTAACATTGGTAAATCAAGGTTGTCATGCATATTAATGCCTTTTATTGAGATGATGTGTTATTTTTTTGTAGCTCATCAAATAATGTAATTAAATGAACTGAGTAATCTTGAATTGAACTCCAAGACATAATAATTTTCTTGAACTGGGCAATAAATCGAATGAGTTTGTCTGCATTGTTTATTCGCTGAAAAATATCAATTGACTGTTTTATTTCTGTTAAAATAACTAGCCACATATAGTCAAGGTGGTCAATCGCTAATCTAGCATCTTTAAATAGTCCCTCAAGTTTATGTAAGTTAAGTTGGATATCGAAAATTGTTTTTTGAATTAATTTTTCATTGTTTATCTTGGTGTTTATTTCGGCAATTTCTTTCAGTAGTTCATTTTTTCTGGCTCTTATCAAATCGGCTTTAGGTCCAAAAATACTGCTGGTAATGACTAGGCCAATAATTCCGCCAGCTAATCCAGTAAAACATAATTTAATAAAGTGAGAATATTCTTGTTCTAGTTGCATAATATCTTGCTTTTTAAATTCAATCATTTCTTTCAAAAAAGATTCGGTGCTATCTTGATTGGTCGGTTCGAGTTGCTGATAAATACCTTTTATATTAAATAAAAGTGATTCAACATGCTCAAAATTTGAGAGGTATCCGCCTGTAATGTAAGCTCTAAAATCTGATACTGTATTTTTAATTTTTATTGTCTTTATTGATTGCTGCTTAATGTCATTTTTAATTATATTTAAAATGCTAACAAGCTCAGTAGCAATTTGTTGGTCATCATTTTGATAGGTTATTTTATCTAAGTCATTTGTGGTTAAATCATCTAAACTATCGGATATTCTTTGCAAAATAGGCATGTGGTTAATATATTCAATTATCTGATTTCCTGTTTGTGTAATATTGCGACTTGTCAGTGATAAATTAACAGATTGTTCTTTAACTTGTTGTTCTACATTATCCCAACTATTTGCATGATTTCGAATATCAATAATTGCACTTGTTAAATCATGATGGCTAATTGGTAGTTCTGTTGAATCATTGATACCAAACCATTTCAAAATATCTATTTCTCGTAAAGGAAGAGAAAGTGCGAAACGAACATGTTTATGAATATTGACTAAATCATCTAAGGTAAATATACCTGCGGAACGCGCAGAAAGCGTATCTTGGTTAGTTAACAATGCTAATGTTGCATTTCCTATATTTTCTTTTTCAATAATTCGGTCATAGTTTTCTTGAATATACATTATGAATTCCAGATTTATTAAGTTAATGAGTAATGAATTTTTAACTTGATTCATTGTTTGGAGACGTATGTACAGTAGGTGTCTGAATTAGTTCTATTCAATGGAAATTAATCATTGGTAAAGCATAAGGTGAGCGCTTTATATTGAATAACCTACTAGAAAGTGATGACGGGGGTTGATACTAAAAAATGAAAATCATCGCTAAAAAATAACTCAATGTGCGTATCACAATAGTAAAAATTTGTATTTATAAAATTAGCTTAATTAATGGAAAGATTAATTTTATAAAAATAATCTTATATGGAAAGAGGATAGGGAGAAAGTATCGTACCATAAGATAAGGTATTGTACTTTCCGTGTTCAATTGATATTAAAGATATGTTTCATAATGAAATACGATAAATAGAATCGAGTATATTTTATACGAATTAATGTCCGCTCCCCATTTAATCCTTGGCATCGATGATGTAAAGCAGTTGATTGGCCAATAAATCGGTAATGTAATCCCAAGAACAGTGATAAAGCCACAAAATATCAATTAATTAAATGAATATGTCATTATATAATTGTTAGAATAAACTATACTAGATGCAAGCAGAGCATCGAATCTCAGCTTTGGCTGGTCTTTGTGAATAAGTAAAGGCGTGCTTGTGGGAGACTAGTTATAGATACAATAATTAATCAATGTATTAATGCATTACATTGCGCTATATAATAATTGGTGTAAATCTATGTGCTGTGGCAGTAGGGATCTAAAGTGATAAATAAAAAAATTGATAATGTAATAGCTGAAATTCTGGAACACTTGTCTACATTGGCACTGGGAAACAAAGAATACGTACGACTTGTTTGGCAACTTGACGAGCAAACCATTTTTCCTGGTTTAGCATGGTTATCTTCGCAAGCTTGTTACCCGCAATTTTATTGGTATCAACGTACAGGTGCAGAGGAATGCAGTGCGTTGGGACGTGTTAAATCCTTTTGCTCTATTGAGGATGCCGAATATTTCTTATCCCAAAACCCACAGATACCTGATTTGCGTTTGTGGGGCTTAAATGGTTGGAATGCAGTGGGGGATGGCCTCACAGATGAAGAAAAACAGCAAGCAACATATTGTTTTCTCCCGCGTTTAGAGATTCATCGGCTGCGCTCAACAATTAATGTGAACTTGAATATTGATGGAAAAGATGACATTCAGGCTGCAATTTTATTTCTTTCGCAACTGACAGCGGCACCAGATGTCTCACTAACGCTTTCTGCGTCGATTACTGAGCAAAAACATATTCCTTGCCATGATGAATGGTGCCGTTTATTAAATTGCGCCATTAGCGATATGAAAGCAGGTAAGATGGAAAAAGTGGTTATGGCGCGGGAGACCCAACTCACACTATCAAATGCGATTTCAGTCGCGGAGCTTTTATCTGCCAGTCAACAAGTTAACCACTATTGTTACCATTTTATGATGGCGTTTGACAAACATTCGGGCTTTATTTCTTCGACGCCAGAACGTTTATATCTGAGGCAGGGAACACAGCTTAATTCAGAGGCTCTAGCTGGTACAGTGGCGAATGATCCTGATGATAACATTGCGGCGGAACAAGCAAAATGGTTAATGGAAGACAAAAAAAATCAACACGAGAATTTAGTTGTCGTGGATGATATTTGCCAACAATTGCAAGGGGCTGTTACGGGAGTAGATGTTTCATCGGCGAAAGTGATCCGCTTGAGAAAAATTCAACATTTATATCGTTCTATCGTGGCAACGCTGATTGAGCCTTCAGACAGCGATTGTTTGCAACGACTTCAGCCAACAGCCGCTGTATGTGGCTTACCACGACAGGCAGCAAGGCAATTTCTTGCAAAGAATGAACCTTTTTCTCGTGGCTGGTATGCGGGAACAGGCGGATTTATTAGCTTAAATAAAAGCGAGTTTGCCGTTTCTTTGCGCTGTGCGCAAATTAATGGTTCGCAAGTTTCATTATACTCAGGCGCTGGCATAGTGAGAGATTCAGCTCCTGAACAAGAGTGGGAAGAAATTGAAAATAAAGCAGCGGGTTTAAAATCGTTGTTTGGTAATGGCTAAAAACCTTAGAATAAAAAAGGTTATTCCTTTTTATTTTCAATTAGTTCATCAAAAATTGTTCTGAGATCAAGAAACTTTTTTCTATCAGTCTAAACTGATTGATAATTAATAATTTGCTGAGCATATTATGTCGAATTCTGCATTTAATATCCGTTGGGCTGAAGTGATCATTGAAGCACTTAGCCGTCATGGTATGAAACACATTTGTATCGCGCCAGGCTCCCGTTCGACGCCTTTAACGTTAGCGGCAAGTAACAATCCAAAATTGCATTGCCATACGCATTTTGATGAGCGTGGCTTAGGTCATCTTGCGCTCGGACTGGCTAAGGCAAGCGGTGAGCCTGTCGGCGTGATAGTGACTTCAGGTACTGCGGTGGCTAATTTGTATCCTTCATTGATAGAAGCTGGGTTAACGGGTGAAAACGTTATTTTTTTGACAGCTGACCGTCCTCCTGAACTGATTGATTGTGGTGCAAATCAAGCTATTCGCCAAACCCATATATTTGCTTCGCATCCGACTCAGTCATTGATGCTGCCTCGTCCAACGAGAGATATTTCCGCTAAATGGCTGGTGACTGCTGTTGATAACGGCATGAACCAACTCCATCATGGTGCTTTTCATATTAACTGCCCATTTGCTGAACCCCTCTATGGCGAAAATGAGGGGGAGTATGAATGGCAGCAAACATTAGGTGATTGGTGGAACTCAAATCACCCATGGTTAAGTGAGCCGTTAACACATACGGTTGCACTCGTGGCGGATTGGTACTTTTGGCGTCAGAAAAAGGGTGTTGTCATCGCAGGGCGAATGAATGCTACTGAAGGCGAATTAGTTGCCCTGTGGGCTCAAGAGTTGGGCTGGCCCGTTCTTGGTGATGTGTTATCTCAAACAGGGCAGCCCTATCCTTGCAGTGATTTATGGTTACAAAACCCGAGTGCTCAAGCTATATTGCAGAGTGCTGAATTAGTGGTGCAGTTTGGCTCAAGTATTACAGGTAAACGTTTGTTGCAATGGCAAGCTAATTGCCAACCGAAAGAGTACTGGATTGTGGACTCAATACCACAACGTTTAGACCCTGCGAATCACATGGGCCGCAAGTTGACTTGTTCGATTAAGGGCTGGCTTGATAACCATCCCGCTCAGCCGCGCAGCTTATGGTGTGAAGCATTATTGAGCCTTGCTGAGAAAACTCAAAATTGTGTTGAAAAACAACTTTCAGGTCAATTTTCTGAAGCCGCAGTTGCACATCAACTCCCAGAACTACTTCCTCCGCGTGGACAATTATTTGTGGGTAATAGTTTAATCGTACGCTTAATTGATTCATTCGCACAACTACCTGTTAGCTATCCCGTTTATAGCAATCGAGGAGCTAGTGGTATTGATGGATTAATTTCTACATTGGCAGGTGTTCAGCGTGCAACGGCGAGACCGACCTTAGGTATTGTCGGGGATCTGTCAGCTTTATATGACTTAAATAGCCTCGCGTTATTACGAAAACCTTCAGCGCCGACCATTTTGGTTATTGTCAATAACAATGGCGGCCAAATATTCTCTATGCTGCCAACCCCAGCTGACGCGAGACAAAATTATTATTGTATGCCGCAGAATGTCAGCTTTGAACCTGCAGCAAAAATGTTTGGCTTGCAGTATTGTGCCCCGACAGATTGGGAAAGTTTAAAGAATACTGTCCAGCAATTTTGGCATAATCAGTATGGTACATTGGTTGTGGAATTGGTTGTGGACAGTGATGAGGGTGCTCGAACGTTACAACAGCTACTCAGCGTCGTCTCGGAGCTATAATGCTAACAGCTACACAGTACAATCCAGAAAAATCAGGTCCTTGGCTCATTTGGCTTCATGGGTTGCTGGGGAGTGCAGATGATTGGCTTCCTGTGATTAGACAGTTTAATGATTACCGATCACTAGCCATTAATTTGCCTGGACACGGTGCTTCGCAGAAAGAGACGTGTCAAGGTTTCGAACACTTCGATGAGCAATTAAATGCACTTCTGCAATATCATCATGTTGATGAATATTACTTGATAGGTTATTCATTGGGAGCTCGCCTTGCTATGCATTTTGCCTGCTTTTACCAGCCAAAAGGTTTATTAGGGTTGGTTATAGAGGGCGGAAATGTTGGGTTGGATGACATGCAGGCGAGACGCGACCGTGAAAAGAATGATAAAGCATGGGCACAACGTTTTCGCACAGAGTCCATAAAAAAGGTACTAAATGATTGGTACCAACAAGCTGTTTTTGCGGATTTATCACCAGAACAGAGAAATAAACTGATTGAATTGCGTCAAGAAAATAATCCGCAAGGTATTGCGGACATGCTTGAGAGTACATCGTTATCTCAGCAGCCGTTTTTAGTGCCAAATTTGCATCAATTATCTTGCCCGTACCACTATTTTTGTGGAGAGCGAGATCAAAAGTTTCGAAGCGTTTCGCAACAATACACATTGCCATTAACGCTGATTGAAAATGCAGGGCATAATGCTCATCGAGAAAATCCTGTGGGCTATGCAACTGCACTTCACCATTTTTTATCACACTGTGGTTAAAGGAATTTGAGAATGATTTATCCAAGCGAAGAAAAACTGTACGCACCTATTGAATGGCAAGATTGCTCCGAAGGGTTTGACGATATTCTGTATCATAAATCCCCCGAAGGGATCGCGAAAATTACGATTAATCGCCCGCAAGTGCGCAATGCGTTTCGTCCTCAAACGGTTAAAGAGATGATCCAAGCCTTATCTGACGCACGTTATGATGACCACATTGGTACTATTATTTTAACGGGTGAAGGTGAAAAAGCTTTTTGCGCTGGCGGTGACCAAAAAATTCGCGGTGATTACGGTGGATACCGTGATGAAAGTGGTACTCATCACTTAAACGTTTTAGATTTTCAACGCCAAATTCGCACCTGTCCAAAACCTGTCGTTGCAATGGTTGCTGGTTTTGCCATTGGTGGCGGTCATGTTTTACATATGATGTGTGATTTAACGATTGCGGCGGATAACGCGATTTTTGGTCAAACAGGGCCAAAAGTAGGTTCTTTTGACGGCGGTTGGGGTGCATCTTACATGGCGCGTATTGTAGGGCAGAAAAAAGCGCGTGAAATCTGGTTCTTATGCCGTCAATATGATGCAAAAGAAGCATTAGATATGGGGCTGGTTAATACCGTCGTTCCTTACGCAGAATTAGAAAAAGAAACCGTTCGCTGGTGTCGTGAAATGTTAGAGAATAGCCCAATGGCACTGCGTTGCTTGAAAGCAGCATTAAATGCGGACTGTGATGGCCAAGCAGGCCTGCAAGAATTGGCGGGTAATGCGACGATGCTGTTCTATATGACTGATGAAGGTCAAGAAGGCCGTAATGCCTTCAACGAAAAACGTGCGCCTGACTTCTCTAAATATAAGCGTAACCCGTAATGCGTAAAGCCAAAATTTATTCGTTCAGCCTGCCTATGGAGGCAGGTGTTATCCTTCGTTATCAACGCCTCAAAACACGTGATGGGCTTTTGGTGTGCTTGCAAGATGGGGATAACGAAGGTTGGGGGGAAATTTCACCTCTACCTGAATTCAGTCAAGAAACTTTGGAAGAAGCGACCGCTGAAACCATTGTTCGCCTGAATGAATGGGTGAAAGACGGCAAAATTTCTGATAGTCCACTTCCTTCCGTGGCATTTGGATGTAGTTGTGCTGTGGCTGAGCTAACTGGCGAATTACCCCAAGACGCAGACTATCGCAAAGCACCACTGTGTAGTGGTGATCCTGATGACTTAATTTTAAGCCTTGATGCGATGGAAGGCGAAAAAGTTGCGAAAGTTAAAGTGGGCTTATATGAGGCCGTGCGTGATGGCATGGTAGCAAATTTGTTGCTAGAAGCGGTGCCTGAGCTCAAACTACGCCTTGATGCAAATCGCAGTTGGACACGAACGAAAGCGGACGGGTTTGCTAAATATGTTAACCCTGACTATCGTGATCGTATCGCATTCTTAGAAGAGCCGTGTAAAACGCGTGAAGAGTCTCTGCAATTTGCTGCTGATACGGGCATTAACATTGCATGGGATGAAAGTGTGCGAGAAGAGGGGTTCAAGGTGGAAGCTCAAGCGGGTGTTGCGGCAATTGTGATTAAACCAACACTTACGGGTAGCTTAGCCTATTGCCGTTCTTTAGTTGAAGATGCTCATCGCCTTGGCTTACAAGCAGTGATTAGCTCGTCCATTGAAAGCAGTTTTGGCTTAACTCAGCTAGCTCGCGTTGCGCATTGGTTAACACCTAATACTATCCCTGGCCTTGATACGGTTTCTTTAATTCAATCACAGTTAATCCGCCCTTGGCCGCAGTGCGATATTCCATTACAGCAGTTAGAAGACTTAACCATTGTATGGCAGAGTTAACGCAGTTTAGAGATTGGCCTTGGCAGCATTGGGCCAATCTTCAACCCAATTCAATTGCTTTACAGTCAGATTGTGAGAGCCTAACCTGGGACTCACTTAATCAACAGGTTAAAGATCTTGTCACCTATTTTTCAATGCAAGGTGTGACGAACGGTCAATGTGTGGCTCTTCGGGGTAAAAACTCGGTTGAGTTATTACTTAGCCAACTGGCGCTGATTGCCTGTGGTGCGCGTGTTCTTCTTCTTAACCCTAAGATACCTGAACGGACGCTGAGGGAATTATTACCCCATCTTGATATCAGTTTCGTGATTGATTTTACTGATGATATTGAGACACTTTCAAATTACCGAAATCTTGACTATCAGCTGTATTACCACTTTATTGGTGATGATGAGTTTCAACCAGTTAATTTTCAGATTCATGTGACACAACCAGCCACACTAATATTAACCTCTGGATCAACTGGCTTACCTAAAGCGGCGGTTCATAGCGTTGAGGCGCACCTCAGTAGCGCAGATGGCGTCGTTAATGCGATGGACTACCAACAGGGTGATTGTTGGTTACTTTCCCTACCGCTTTTTCATGTTTCTGGGCAAGGGATTGTTTGGCGTTGGCTGCTTAAAGGGGGAACGCTCGCATTAAAAAGTACGCCACTAATAGATGCTTTGCAAGGAGTGACTCACGCTTCATTGGTGCCAACACAATTATGGCGTTTACTTAATGGTGAGTTTGACAGCCAACTGTCCCTTAAAGAAGTGTTGTTGGGGGGAGCCTCTATTCCTGTTGCATTAACAGATTTAGCTGAAAGTCGAGGTATCGCATGTTGGAGCGGCTATGGTATGACTGAAATGGCCTCGACAGTGTGTGCTAAGCGTGCAGATGGTAAACGTGGTGTAGGCCTACCGTTAAAAGGGAAACAAATTCGTGTTGTTGCTGATGAAGTTCAAGTTCAGTCGACGAGTCAGGCTTTAGGCTATTGGTTTGACGGTAAAATTAAGCCTTTAAATTGTATTGATGGCTGGTTTAAAACGAATGATAAAGGCGCATTTATTGATGGTGAGTATCAAATACTCGGTCGCCTCGATAATCTCTTTATTAGTGGTGGGGAGTGCGTTCAACCCGAAGATATTGAAGCAGTCATTAATTCTCACCCTAATGTATCGCAAAGTTTTATTATTCCCATTGATGATACCGAATTTGGTCAACGCCCTGTTGCCGTGGTGGAGTGCGACTCAGATTTACCACTCAGTGAATTATCCGTTTGGTTAAAAGACAAACTTGCTCCCTATCAATACCCGAAACGCTTTTATCAGTTAGAGCCTAGCTTAAAGAGTGGGGGAATTAAAGTGTCTCGCCAGCAAGTGAAAAGCTGGGTTTTAGCTCAAGGCCGATGAGCTGAATAAAAATGTTTGTGGGTAGGCAATATTGCTTGTACTGAGAGTATCAAGCCGAGGAATCGGCTTGATAAGTAAAAAATTAGGCCTTTGGATCTGGAGCAAATCGATTATTACTCGGAGTACCATCAAAAATGCTAAAAACAAATAAGACAATCCCACCGAAAGGAACAAATGAGATAAGATACCACCAGCCTGATTTGTCTATATCGTGCAAGTGTTTAATGGTGACCGAGATACTTGGTACAATAATCCCTAAGCTATATAGCCGATACTGCCAATTTCACCTGTATAGCTATCCATTGAAATACTGATTAATATAATCAATACCAAAAAGATAATCGGGTTGAATAATGTAAACATCCAATACTTTTTACGTTTAGCGCGCCCTTCAAAATTTGCATAGTTATTTCTTAATACATCCAAATACCAATTCACTTTGTCTTTACTTAACCTAAATTTAAAGTAGGGAGAGTAGATCGCTTGAATTAATGAATGTAAATACAGAAGGGAGGTAGGGAACGAAATACGACGGGCAGATTACCCGTCGTGGTATATTTTTATTTCTTTAATTCATTCAACGCTTTCTCAACACCTGCACCGTATTCTGGGTGAACTTGTTTGAATAACGCAATTTGGCGCACTTGCGTGGCTTCTGTGGCATCAATTAGCTCGCCTGCAATACGTTTAAACATGCGTTGATGTTCAGCATCATCTAATAATTCATATAATGCGCGTGGTTGGCTGAAATAGTCTTGGTCTTCACGATGATCCCAGTGGTCAGCGGCACCTTCAATAGATAATGGTGGTTCACTAAAATCAGGTTGTTCTTGGAATAAACCCGCTTCGTTTGGCTCATAGGTAACATGATTTCCGCTATTACCATCAACACGCATTGCACCATCACGGTGATAATTATGGAATGGGCAACGTGGCGCATTCACAGGAATTTGATGATGGTTAACACCAAGACGGTAACGATGAGCATCACCGTAAGAGAAGAGACGCCCTTGAAGCATTCTGTCTGGTGAGAAACCAATACCAGGCACTACGTTAGCAGGGCTAAATGCAGCTTGCTCAACATCAGCAAAGTAATTATCTGGATTACGGTTTAGTTCAAAATATCCTACATCAATTAATGGATAGTCTTTGTGTGGCCAAACCTTAGTCAGGTCAAATGGGTTATAAGGAACCTTTGAAGCTTCTTTTTCAGGCATTATTTGTACTTGCAAATTCCAGCGAGGGAAATCCCCTTTTTCAATCGATTCAAATAAATCGCGCTGTGAACTTTCTCTATCTTTCCCCACGAGTTGTTCAGCCTGTTCATCGGAAAGGTTTTCGATGCCTTGTTGGCAGCGGAAGTGGAATTTCACCCAGAAACGTTCATTATTGGCATTGATAAAGCTGTAAGTGTGGCTACCAAAACCGTGCATATGGCGGTAGCTTTGTGGAATACCACGGTCACTAGCATCGATCGTTAATTGGTGTAAAGACTCGGGTAATTGGGAGAAAAATGCCCATTTATGTTCCATTGTTCGTAAGTTGGAGCGAGGATCGCGTTTTACGACGTGGTTTAAATCAGGGAATTTTAATGGGTCACGAAAGTAGAACACAGGTGTGTTGTTACCCACCATGTCCCAGTTGCCTTCTTCAGTGTAAAACTTGAGTGCAAAACCACGAATATCACGCTCTGCATCAGCAGCACCACGCTCGCCAGCTACTGTTGAAAAACGGGCAAACATTTCTGTTTTTTTACCTACTTTAGAGAAAATTTTAGCGCGGGTATAAGGCGTAATATCGTGGGTGACGGTAAATGTACCAAATGCACCAGATCCTTTGGCGTGCATACGTCTTTCGGGGATCACTTCGCGGTCAAAATGGGCTAATTTTTCTAAGAACCAGACATCTTGTAACAACATTGGGCCGCGTTTACCTGCGGTCATGACATTATTATTATTGGCGACGGGTGCGCCAGAGGCAGTCGTAAGACCTTTTTTCTTCATCACAACGCTCCTAATTTTGAATTTAATGACTACATAAACCTAACTAAAAAGTTATTATTTTGTAATAAAACAAAAATACCACTACAATAAACTTATGATTCAGTATAGTAATTGTTGATATGATTATCTAATTAATATAACCAATTACTGTGATTGAATGTGAGATAAGCTGGATTTTTAAGATACAGATTTAAAATTTAAATCTGACTTAGGTGCGATGAAATTATCTTTTGGCTGAATAGGTTGCGTAAATCTGAGTAATTAAGGCTGAGAAACGTGTGTAAATCGCGTAATATCCGTAGGTAATAATTTAAAGAGGATAAAATAATGCGCAAAGTGGTGTTATTAGTGGCGGCGATGTCCCCATTTTTTATGAATTCTGCTCAAGCTGTTTCTGTGAGCGCACAAGCTGGCAAACACTATACTGAATTATCAGCGGGTTTAGGCAATCAAAATGCAGGCCTCGCGTTTAATGGTTCTTGGGCACGTAGTGACCATGATGGTCAAATGGGCAGTTTAGGCGCTACATTTGGTCTCCCTATTGGGCCTTTTTCTGCTTATGTTGGCGGTAAAGGTTTATATTTATCCCCTGATAATAACAGCAGTGGTGCAGCATTAGCTGTGGGTGGTGGTTTAAACTGGCAGGCTCTACCTTCACTGAATATTTATGGTGAAGCCTATGGTGCACCAGAGTCACTGACTTCAGGTAGCAAGTCTTATGTTGAAGCAAAAGCGGGCGCACGTTATACGGTATTTAAACCGTTATCTATTGATGCGGGCTATCGTATAATTGAAATGAAAGGCTCACACAACAAGTCGAATGAAAAAATTGCAGATGGTCTTTATTTAGGGGCTGGTCTTTCATTCTAGCGTTGTAACCTAGTTTATATTGCCCTTGGTTGCTTGTGTAATTTGCATCTAGGGGCATAGGTCTTGATTTTGCTGCAATTAAATACTTTTAAATCAAATTATTATCTTTTTGTTTATGATTTCTTAGATATTCATGTTGATTTTCATTGCGTTATTGTAATGAAGCCAAAACATCATGACTTAGCCCTGTACTTTTCATGATGATTTCAGGGCTAACACCATTTTTTAGCAACTGGATTGCCATGGTGATCTTGGCTTCAGCGATACCTTCTTCTCTTCCTTGCTGAATACCTTCTTGGCGGCCTTTATTTTGTAGGTGTTGTGCAATATTCATGATCGTTTCCTTATGTTGTTCCGTTTGTTCCTCTAAAATTTGAACGATTTCTTCAAAGTTAGTTGAGTCTAACAGTTTCCTTATTAACCTCTGGTTAACAGTAAATCAAGGTGGCTTGGTTGTCTTTTCAGTATTATTTACGGTATATGACGTAATTAAAGAAATAAATTTCAATAATAAGCATTTAATGAGAACTGAAATATTAAATGCCAATATTCGAAGCGTCGTGATTGATATGATCTATAAAAGAGTGAAGGGAAGCTATTGGAAATAGGGGAATGACAAATAAAAGAAAAACCGCAATTTGAAGTTATCCAAATTACGGCTTAATTTACCAATTTATTAGCCGACGTTAGGTAGAAAACCCGCAACAATCGAGAACTGAATAGCAATAACAGTAATACCACAGAGTAATACTATCGCTAAAACAGGCATGCCACCTTTAACTTGGTATTCACCTTTATCTTCTACCTTGCGAACACGCATAGTGAGCAGGGCGGGGATAATTAAAGCAAGGACAGATAATGCCACAGCTGCGTATGTTAAGGCTTGCACGAAGCTACTAAAGAACAGTGCCGCAAGTAATGGCGGAGCGAAGGTTAATAAGCCCGTTTGAATACGACCAAATAAGCTATTACTGCGTTTAAATAAGTCAGCAAGGTAGTCAAATAATCCTAAAGCAACACCTAAGAAAGAAGTCGCAAGTGCTAAGTCCATAAATAGGCTAACAGCAATATTGACTCGTGGTGTTGCTACCACATCACGAATGGCAGTTAGCAAGCCATTTAAGCCAGACTCTTGTGCTAAAATACCTAAAAATGTTGTTGAGGGGATTGAGCCAAGTGTTGCTACCTGCCAAAGGATATATGCAACCAATGGAATTGCGCTACCTGTAATGAAAATCATACGCAGTTTACGCACATCACCATTCATATAGTTAACTAAGCTAGGAACACTACCGTGGAAGCCAAATGAGGTGAATATAACGGGAACAGCGGCGAGAATTAAACCTTTTTCAATAGGCATGGTGCTTAAGTTCACCGCTTCAGCATGTGGCATCATAACAACTAACATGATGATTAAGAAAATTGTTTTGGCGGTAAATAAAATTCGGTTAATAAAATCAACCGAATGGGTACCAATACATACAACAGCTCCACCAATAATTGTGAAGGCGATAATGGCTGCTTCGGTACTGATGGTAATCCCCCACCAAGATGAAAGACTGTCAGAAATCAATACGCCAGCCCCTCCAATATAAGCGGTTGTTAGCGCATACATCAGTAGCAACATGCTTAAACCCGTGACGATTTGTCCTGCTGGACCAAGGTATTTTTTTGCTACAGTACCTAACCCCATATTTGCAGGGTTATGTTGGTAGACCTCGACTAATAATAATGAGGTATAGCTCATTAACATCCATAACCCGACAAGCAAACAGACGATGCCTGTAAAACCGACGCCTGCAGCGGCAAGTGGCATTGCCAACATCCCTGCACCTATTGTTGTTCCTGCAACGATTAACACACTGCCAAGAGTACGATTCTTCACAAGTTCCTCTAATTGAATCTGAATAATTAATAAGTGATGCAGATTATGCGATTGTGCGAATTGTGTCAAATGTAAATTACAGTTGGTGTAAATTTATTTGTACACTAATTAGAGGCAAAATAACAATAAATAACCGACCAATATCAAGGTTAGTTAGCTAAAGAAAAAATGATGAATAAAGATACCTAAAGGTAAATTAATTTTGGCTTATTTGTTAAGGAATGGTATGTAATTTATTGATTTTACATAATTATTGTTTGAACTGGCTAGTATCGCAGTTACTTAAGATAAATAGTGTGATGCGGTCAAAATAAACACAACAAAAATAAAACTATATTGGTTTTAAAATTATCATAAATCAAATTAATGCTTGAAAATCATCTCAATAATAGGAGGCAAATACATATAAAAGGATGGAACTATGGACTTTATGATTCAACTCGCCATTATCCTTGTTTGCTTGTTTTATGGGGCAAAAAAGGGGGGAATGGCATTAGGGCTTCTTGGTGGGGTAGGTCTTGTTATCTTAGTATTTGGTTTTGGATTACCACCAGGAAAACCACCTGTTGATGTTATGCTTGTAATTATTGCTGTTGTTGCCGCATCAGCTACGTTACAGGCATCAGGTGGTTTGGATGTTATGCTACAAATTGCAGAACGATTACTACGGAAAAATCCAAAGTACATCTCTATTGTGGCACCTTTCGTGACTTGTATCTTAACCATTTTGTGTGGTACAGGGCATGTGGTGTACACTATTTTACCTATCATCTACGATGCTGCGATTAAAAATAATATTCGTCCTGAAAGACCAATGGCAGCAAGTAGTATTGGCGCACAAATGGGGATCATCGCCAGCCCTGTTTCTGTTGCAGTTGTGTCCCTAGTTGCCATGCTTAACGGTGTGACTATTAATGGCAAGTCTCTTGAATTCCTTGATTTACTGGCAATTACTATTCCTTCAACCTTAATTGGTATCTTAGCCATTGGTATTTTTAGTTGGTTCAGAGGGAAAGATCTCGATAAAGACCCTGTATTCCAAGAATTTATTTCGGTCCCTGAAAACCATGATTACGTGTATGGTGGCAGTGTGACATTGCTGGATAAAAAATTACCGAAAATCAACTGGGTCGCGATGTGGATTTTCTTAGCATCAATTGTGGTTGTGGCATTACTCGGCGCATTTTCTGAGTTAAGGCCGTTAGTCAATGGCAAGCCGTTATCGATGGTTTTAGTTATTCAGATGTTTATGTTGCTGGCGGGTGCGCTCATCATCATTATCTGTAAAACCAATCCAGGGCAAATTTCGAAAAATGAAGTATTCCGCTCGGGGATGATTGCGATTGTGGCGGTGTATGGCATTGCGTGGATGGCAGAAACCATGTTCGGCGCCCATATGGATGAAATTAAAAGTACACTGGGGTCTTTAGTGAAAGACTTCCCATGGGCGTATGCGGTCATCTTATTACTGGTATCTAAGTTTGTTAATTCTCAAGCAGCGGCATTGGCCGCGGTTGTGCCTATCGCGTTAGGTATTGGTGTTGACCCCGCGTATATTATTGCATCAGCACCCGCGTGTTATGGTTACTATATTTTACCAACTTACCCAAGCGACCTTGCGGCGATTCAATTCGACCGTTCAGGAACGACGCGTATCGGTAAATTCGTCATCAACCATAGCTTTATCTTACCTGGGTTAATAGGGGTTGGTGTATCCTGTGTGTTTGGTTGGGTATTTGCAGCGCTTTATGGCTATTTATAATAGCGAGGGCGAATTAATAAAGAACAAATAGATTAAAAGCGATTGCATAGAAGAGCTGTGCAATCGCTGATAATGCTAACCAATCTCGATATCAGAAAGCGGATGGCAACAACAAGGTAAAATTTCACCTTCTTGTACAAAGGCTAGAGGCTTACGCTTATAGCCTACTTTTCCTCGCAACAATGTTACACGGCATGAGCCACAGTAACCTTCACGGCATTGATACTCGACAGGTACTCGGCTATCTTCTAGCGCTTCCAATAAGCAAGAATGAACTTCTGTATGGTAGGGGACTTGAACACCCTGCGTGAGTCGCAGGGTGATTTTGTGGCTAGCCATAATTACAGTTCGAAGTCACTCAGGTCGTCAGTATTGACTTCAGAGTCAATTTGACCAACTAAGTAAGAGCTCACTTCAACTTCTTGTGGTGCCACTTGAACGTTATCTGACACCAGCCATGCATTGATCCATGGAATTGGGTTAGAACGTGCTTCAAAAGGCAGCTTCAGACCAACAGCTTGCATACGGATATTGGTGATGTACTCAACATATTGGCACAGAATATCTTTATTCAGACCAATCATTGAACCTTCACTGAACAGGTAATCGGCCCACTCTTTTTCTTGCTCTGCTGCCTGCACAAACAAGTCATAACATTCTTGTTCGCACTCTGCTGCAATTTCTGCCATTTCAGGGTCATCTTGTCCTGAACGTAACAAGTTCAACATATGTTGGGTACCTGTTAAGTGCAGCGCTTCATCACGTGCAATCAGTTTGATGATTTTTGCGTTGCCTTCCATGAGTTCACGTTCTGCGAACGCAAATGAACAGGCAAAGCTCACATAAAAGCGGATAGCTTCCAGTGCGTTAACACTCATTAAGCATAGGTATAATTGCTTTTTCAGCGCGCGCAATGAAACGGTGATTTGTTTCCCGTTGCAATTATGTGTGCCTTCACCAAACATGTGATAGTAGTTGGTCATTTCGATGAGGTCATCGTAAAAACCCGAAATATCTTTCGCACGTTTTAAAATTTCTTCATTTTCAACGATATCGTCAAAAATAATCGCTGGGTCATTCACAATATTACGAATAATATGCGTGTATGAACGTGAGTGAATAGTTTCAGAGAACGCCCACGTTTCTACCCATGTTTCCAACTCAGGAATTGAAATCAGCGGCAGTAATGCCACATTAGGGCTGCGACCCTGAATAGAGTCAAGCAGCGTTTGGTATTTCAAATTACTGATAAAAATGTGTTTTTCGTGATCTGGCAGCGCATTGTAGTCAATACGGTCGCGTGATACATCCACTTCTTCAGGACGCCAGAAAAACGATAACTGTTTTTCAATCAGCTTTTCGAAAATCGGGTATTTTTGCTGATCATAGCGTGCCACATTAACAGGTTGGCCGAAAAACATCGGCTCCTGCATTTGGTCATTTTTCTTCTGTGAAAACGTTGTATATGTATGTGACATAACAATTCCTATTAAATTTTACACGCGCCGCCTTCGCAATCGGAATCCGCTGACTCAACAACTTCTTCCAGATCGCCCTGAACATCTTCCGCACCATCGCGGGTGTTATGGTAGTAAAGTGTTTTTACACCAAACTTATAGGCGAGCAATAAATCTTTTAGTAATTGGTTCATTGGTACTTTACCACTCTCGAAACGAGTAGGGTCATAGTTTGTGTTAGCAGAAATCGACTGGTCGATAAACTTCTGCATAATACCAACGAGTTGTAGGTAGCCGCTGATAGATGGCATTTGCCACAACAGTTCATAAGCCCCTTTCAAGTTTTCATAATCTGGCACCACTTGGCGCAAGATGCCGTCTTTCGACGCTTTAATACTGATGTAGCCACGTGGTGGCTCAATACCATTGGTTGCATTAGAAATTTGCGAAGATGTCTCTGAAGGCATCAAAGCAGACAGCGTTGAGTTACGCAGGCCATAAGTCTGAATATCTTTACGCAGTGCTTCCCAATCATAATGCAGTGGTTCATTGGTTAACTTATCGAGCTCTTTTTTATAGGTGTCGATAGGTAATACACCTTGCGAATAGGTCGTTTCATTGAACCACGGGCATGCACCTTGTTCTTTCGCCAAATCGTTTGATGCTTTTAACAGATAATATTGAATAGCTTCAAAAGTTTTGTGCGTTAAATTATTTGCGCTACCGTCGGAGTAACGTACACCGTGTTTCGCTAAGTAATAGGCATAGTTAATCACACCAATACCTAATGTACGGCGACCCATAGAGCCTTGTTTTGCCGCAATAATTGGGTAGTCTTGGTAGTCGAGTAGGGCATCTAAAGCACGCACCGCTAAGATGGCTAACTCTTCTAATTCATCAAGGCTATCAATTGCACCTAAGTTAAATGCAGACAGCGTACATAATGCAATTTCGCCTTCTTCATCGTTGATGTTATTCAACGGCTTAGTTGGCAGTGCAATTTCTAAACATAGGTTAGATTGACGAACGGGAGCAACCTGTGGGTCAAACGGACTATGTGTATTACAGTGGTCAACGTTTTGAATATAGATACGGCCTGTTGATGCACGTTCCTGCATCATTAATGAGAACAATTCGACGGCTTTTACGCTGGACTTACGAATAGTTTCATCTTGTTCATATTGAACATACAAACGTTCGAATTCATCTTGGTCAGCAAAGAATGCATCGTACAGACCTGGTACATCAGAAGGGCTGAATAAGGTAATGTCTTGGTTTTTAATTAAACGTTCGTACATTAATTTATTCAATTGCACACCGTAATCCATATGACGAACACGGTTACCTTCAACACCACGGTTATTTTTCAGGACTAACAGGCTTTCAACTTCAAGATGCCAAATTGGGTAGAATAATGTTGCTGCACCACCACGCACACCGCCTTGAGAGCATGATTTAACCGCTGTCTGGAAGTGTTTGTAGAATGGGATACAACCTGTGTGGAATGCTTCACCACCGCGTATTGGGCTACCTAATGCGCGAATTCGGCCCGCATTTACGCCAATTCCAGCGCGTTGAGAAACGTATTTAACAATTGCACTTGATGTCGCATTGATGGAATCAAGGCTGTCACCGCACTCAATCAGGACACAAGAGCTAAACTGACGAGTTGGTGTGCGTACCCCCGCCATGATTGGCGTTGGCAAAGAGATTTTAAATGTTGAAACCGCATCATAGAAACGACGAATGTAGTCTAAACGCGTTTCTTTTGGGTAATGGGAGAATAAACACGCCGCCACTAAAATATATAAAAACTGTGCGCTTTCGTAGATTTCACCCGTTACACGGTTTTGAACTAAATATTTTCCTTCGAGCTGTTTAACGGCTGCATAGGAGAAATTCATATCACGCCAATGGTCAATAAAACCGTCCATTTGCTCGAACTCTGCTTGCGTGTAGTCTTCCAGCAAATGCTTATCATACTTGCCCATTTCAACAAGGCGTTTTACGTGCGTATAGAGTGCAGGCGGCTCAAACTGGCCATAGGCTTTTTTACGCAAGTTAAAGATAGCTAGACGTGCAGCAAGGTATTGATAGTCTGGTGTTTCACCAGTAATCAAGTCGGCAGCTGCTTTGATCATCGTTTCGTGAATATCAGATGTTCTGATCCCATCATAAAACTGAATCTGAGAACGTAACTCCACCTGTGAAACAGATACGTTACTTAGGCCTTCCGCAGCCCAGGTGATTACCTTGTGGATTTTATCGAGATCAATGCGTTCTTTATGTCCGTCACGTTTTGTGACTAACAGACTCTGGTTCATGAGTAAGTACACCTTGGTTGAACTACAAATAGTGTGCCACAAACATAAAAAAGCTCATGGTTGAATACCATGAGTCTAGTGCTGTTTAGTTTAGCTTCACTACTATATGTAGTAGTTTGTTGAGTAGACAATAACAAGATAATGTTAATATGCGATTTTATCAAGTGAACAAATCTGAGGGATCTTGTGGATAACTGGTTGGATAAGAAAAATGATCATGTCGGTAAGCTGCATGGTAAAAGGGACTAATAAAAAAAAGGCTTCCGACATGATGACTAAAATAAATTTTGTAAACGTAGACCGTTTGCTGATTTCTTAAACGTACTGATTGCGATTTATTCTTTTCGTGATTAGTTAGCTACTCACTAATTGTATGAAGCATATAATTCACATCTACATTTGGCCCCAGCCAGAACTTGTCAGTGATAGGGTTGTAGTGTAACCCCGTGATATGCTTATCTTTTAACTGTGTCCCGTCAATCCAACCGATGAGTTCAGAAGGGCGAATAAACTTATTCACATCATGGGTACCTTTTGGAACCATCTTCATAACGTATTCGGCGGCAACGACTGCCATCAGCCACGCTTTTTTGTTGCGGTTGATGGTTGAAAAAATAACATGACCACCAGGTTTAACCAATTTAGCGCAAGCTCTCACGACAGATTGTGGGTCAGGAACATGTTCTAACATTTCCATGCAAGTGACAATGTCATAAGCTTGTGGATGTTTATCGGCATGCTGTTCAACGGTTTCTTGAACATATTCAACGGGAATACCCGATTCGAGAGAATGTAAGCGAGCGACCATTAACGGATCTGCACCCATATCAAGTCCTGTAACATCCGCACCTTCACGCGCCATACTTTCAGATAAAATACCGCCGCCACAACCGACATCAAGAATTTTTTTACCGAAAATGCCATCTACACGTTGCATAATATAACCAAGACGCAATGGGTTAATACGGTGTAACGGGGCAAATTCCCCTTCTAAATCCCACCAACGGGATGCAATAGACTCAAATTTTTCGATTTCTTGTTTATCGACATTTAAGTATGTCGGTGCTTGGGTATCGCTCATTGATAAAACTCCTATTTTAACCCTATGACTGCATATTGCCTTTTATGATGAGACGAATTAGGCGCAGTTATAGGTGTCCGCCAATCATTGATGGTCATAATCTAGACAATAATGCACTTAAGGCAGTTATTAATGAATAATCCCACAAGTTTCGGACACATAAACTTAATTTTCCGCTATTATACATAGCTTGAAAGACAAATACCCGTCTCTTATTTTTATTAAATTGGCGAATTGTGGTATAGTTCTACTCTTTGAATCCGAAGTTATGAGGGACAGTGGTTCCATGAGCGAGATTGCCAGAGAAATCACCCCAGTCAATATTGAAGAAGAGCTGAAAAGCTCGTATTTGGATTATGCAATGTCCGTTATTGTCGGCCGTGCACTTCCAGATGTTCGAGATGGACTGAAGCCAGTACACCGTAGAGTCCTCTTTGCGATGAATGTATTGGGAAATGATTGGAATAAACCCTATAAAAAATCTGCCCGTATAGTCGGGGACGTTATCGGTAAATACCATCCACATGGTGATAGCGCTGTTTACGAGACAATTGTTCGTCTTGCTCAGCCTTTCTCTATGCGTTACATGCTGGTAGATGGTCAGGGGAACTTTGGTTCGGTTGACGGGGACTCCGCAGCCGCAATGCGTTATACGGAAATCCGTATGGCGAAAATTGCCCATGAGTTACTGGCGGATCTTGAAAAAGAAACCGTAGATTTCGTTCCAAACTATGATGGTACAGAGCAAATTCCTGAAGTCATGCCAACGAGAATCCCTAACCTACTGGTTAATGGCTCGTCAGGTATTGCTGTCGGAATGGCAACCAATATTCCGCCTCACAACTTAGGCGAAGTAATTAATGGTTGTCTTGCCTATATAGAAGACGAAGATATTAGTATTGAAGGCTTAATGGAACATATTCCAGGGCCAGACTTCCCAACTGCGGCCATTATTAATGGTCGTCGCGGTATTATCGACGCTTATAAAACGGGTCGTGGTAAGGTGTATATCCGTGCCAGTGCCGAAGTTGAGGTTGACGAAAAAAATGGCCGCGAAACCATTATTGTTAGCGAAATTCCTTATCAGGTGAATAAAGCACGCCTGATTGAAAAAATCGCTGAATTAGTCAAAGAAAAACGTGTTGAAGGTATCAGCGCATTACGTGACGAGTCGGACAAAGACGGTATGCGTATTGTGATTGAAATAAAACGCGATGCAGTGGGTGAAGTTGTTCTGAACAACTTGTATTCATTGACTCAATTACAAGTGTCTTTCGGTATTAATATGGTGGCTTTACACCAAGGCCAACCAAAAATTCTAAACCTGAAAGATATCATCGCTGCCTTCGTTCGCCACCGCCGTGAAGTGGTGACACGCCGTACGATCTTCGAATTGCGCAAAGCGCGTGATCGCGCACATATCCTTGAAGCATTGGCTATTGCATTAGCTAACATTGACCCAATTATTGAGTTAATCCGTAAAGCACCAACGCCAGCTGAAGCAAAAGCGGGGCTGATTGCACGCTCTTGGGATTTAGGCAATGTTGCCGCTATGCTTGAACGTGCAGGTGATGATGCAGCGCGTCCAGAGTGGCTTGAAGAGCAATTTGGTGTTCATGATGGTCAATACTTCCTGACTGAACAACAGGCACAAGCGATTCTTGATTTACGTCTGCAAAAATTAACGGGTCTTGAGCACGAGAAATTACTGGAAGAGTACCGTGAGCTGTTAGTGCAAATTGAGGCACTACTGTTTATCTTAAGAAGCCCTGAGCGTTTAATGGAAGTGATCCGCGAAGAATTAGAAATTATTCGCGATACTTACAATGATCCGCGCCGCACTGAAATTACCGAAAACACCGCTGACATCAACATCGAAGATCTTATCAATCAAGAAGATGTCGTTGTTACTTTGTCTCACCAAGGTTATGTGAAATATCAGCCATTGTCTGATTACGAAGCACAGCGTCGTGGTGGTAAAGGTAAATCAGCTGCAAGAACGAAAGATGAAGATTTTATTGAGCGCTTATTAGTCGCGAATACTCACGATACCATTTTGTGTTTCTCAAGCCGTGGTCGTTTGTATTGGATGAAAGTGTATCAATTACCTGAAGCTAGCCGTGGTGCGCGTGGCCGTCCTATTGTTAACTTATTGCCACTGGAGCAAGATGAGCGTATTACAGCTATCTTACCTGTACGGGAGTACGAAGAGGGTTATACTGTCTTTATGGCAACCGCAAGCGGTACTGTGAAGAAAACCCCTCTGCAAGACTTTAGCCGTCCAAGAAGTGCAGGTATTATTGCCGTGAACCTCAATGAAGGGGATGAACTCATTGGTGTAGATTTAACTAATGGTTCTAATGAAGTCATGTTGTTCTCTGCTCAAGGTAAAGTCGTTCGTTTCTCTGAAGATGCAGTGCGTGCGATGGGTCGTACCGCAACGGGCGTTCGTGGTATTAAATTAATGGACGACGATAAAGTTGTTTCTTTAATTATTCCACGTGGTGAAGGGCACATCTTAACCGTAACAGAGAATGGTTATGGTAAGCGTACTGAAGAAGCGGAATATCCAACAAAATCTCGTGCAACTCAAGGTGTTATCTCCATTAAAGTGAGTGAGCGTAACGGGAACGTTGTGGGTGCGATTCAAGTTGATGATACTGACCAAATCATGATGATCACGGATGCGGGAACCTTAGTTCGTACTCGTGTTTCTGAAGTGAGCATTGTGGGCCGTAATACACAAGGTGTTACCTTGATTAGAACGGCTGAAAACGAAAAGGTTGTTGGATTACAGCGTGTTGCTGAGACTGAAGATGATGAGAATGCAGATGAAAGCACCGACGAAAATGGTGCTGATGATGCAAATATCAACGATCAAGAATAAACAACGCCTTTAAGCGATATAACGGGCAGCACGGAAATGGCTGCCCGTTTTATTTATCTTCCATAGAACTATCTATTTTATTCCTTTTCATGTTTATCGTTTTTTAATATTGTAATCGAGTATAATTCGCTGTTGTGATAACGCATAATTAGGAAGACACTTGAGATACTTACCCTCATTTAAAACATCATTAAGATTGTCCCGGGATCTTTTTCGTATCCTTGGATTGATGTTATGGGGCATGGGTGCCTTTATTACATTATTTTTTCTCTATTCTCAATTTAATGAATACAAATCGGATATTCGTCAGCAATTCCATTCAGGTTTTGAAAGCTTACAATCGTATATTCAACAAACAGGTGAAACGCTACAAGCTATCCAATCCATGACAGAACAGCATCGGATTAAATTGGATAGGTATAAAAATTTAAATGAAAATGAGCCTGAATTTATGACATTACCTGGCTCAGTAAATTACTCTTACTATAAGTTAACGCTAAATTCTGATTGTGATTATTTTCAATACCGTTCTCAGGGGTATTTACTGGCTTTTGAACAACTAAATTATTTTTGGAAAGAGAGTATTGCAGTACCTCAAGGATTGAATCACGTTTTTGTCATTGGCTCCCAAAGTTATTGCTTAGTGGACTATCCAATTCGTTCGACGGTTTCTGATATTGAGACGCTCAAAAAGGTTGGTTATGAAAGTGCGCACTCTTACCAAAGTCTAAAATCACAAGGTAAAGAGCGTAATATATATACTATCGTACATGGTGCACAACCTGATAATGGCCAAGTTTATTTGATCCAACCGATTCAAAACCAGGGAGCTGTGACAGGGTTTATCGGTATTGAGCGTGCGATAAATTTAAATCAATTTAATATCAGCAAAGATAAATCCATCGAAATCATGGTGGTAAATTCCCATAATCAACCTGTTTTATACTCGTCAGCAGAGGTCAACCCGAAAAATTCAGCATTGTTGGCGATTGCGGAGCCCTCATTCTTTGGTTTTAATTCTGATTACTCAAAACTCATTTTTAAAAAACGGTTATTACCTGCACAACTCACTGTTTTCTTTTCAATTCCGACGTCCGAGATTTTATCCAACCTTGAAAGCACTATATTTTATGGCGCGATGCTAAATATTTTTACTGCGGTTTTGCTATTTTTTTTGATTTGGCTGCTTGAAAGAAAAATGTTAGAACCTGCAGCGAACACCGCTATTCGCTTAGAAGAACATGAACAGTTTAATCATAAAATTGTTGCGTCAGCACCTGTTGGGATTATTATTTTAAGGTTAACGGATGGCGGGAACATACTGAGTAATGAACTTGCACACGATTATTTTAGACTGCTTAATGATGATGACAAGCAGCGAGTTTTGACGATCATTCGCCAAAAAACGAGTAATTATATTGATGTTGTGACCACCAACGGAACTCACTTACAAATTAGCTTCGTAAATTCTCGATATCAAAACGAAGATGTGGCGATCTGTGTGTTGATAGATATTAGCATCCGTGTACAAATGGAAAAATCACTGCAAGATGTTGCGGATGCAGCAGAACAGGCGAACCATGCTAAATCGATGTTTTTGGCAACAGTGAGCCATGAATTAAGAACGCCGCTGTATGGGATCATTGGAAATATTGAATTATTACAACGTTATGAGTTATCAGAGAAAGCAACTCGCTTAGTTTCTACAATGGATAATTCCTCTGCATTATTATTGCAAATTATCAGTGATATTTTAGACTTTTCTAAAATTGAATCTAAACAACTTAAAATTGAAAATAAACTATTCAATTGTCGAGACGTTTTTGCCTTTGTATTAGCGAATTACCTGCCATTGGTATCGAAAAAAAGAATTTCACTGTATTCATATATTGAGCCTGATATCCCTGATTTGATATTGAATGACTCAGTGCGGTTACAACAAGTGGTCTCTAATATTGTGAACAACAGTATTAAATTTACCCATTCAGGTTTCGTCTTGCTCCATGTTTGGAAAGATAATAATTATTTAAAAATTGAAATCCGTGACTCAGGAATTGGTATGACTAATGCGGTTGTTATGCAGTTGTTTGATCCATTCTTTCAAGTTTATGATCAAAATAACACGGGCCATAAAGGTACAGGGTTAGGATTAGCTATCTGTGAAAAATTGATAAACTTGATGGATGGGGATATGGAGGTGAGTTCTCAGCATGGTCTCGGAAGTTCCTTTATTATACGTATTCCATTATATGGGCAAGAATATATTCAAAAAAATATACCTGAATATCGCGCAAATTATAAAATCGCCGTCTCGTGTAAAAATGAATTTTTGATGAGTTTTCTGTCACGCCTACTCAAACATGCTGAATTTTCCGTAGTCACTGGGAATGATATTGATACACAGAAGGCTTATGACCTACTCATCACTGATTTTACTGACACAATTTCAGTACAGAGCCGTTACCAAATCAGGCTTTTAAGTTGCTATGCAGGAGAGTTTTATGAGGCTCAGCCAAATGAGTGGATTTATAATACTTATCAATTAGATAAGCTACCGCTACTTATTGATAAGTGGTTAGTTAAAGTTGCAGAAGAAAATATAAAGAATCAGAATATTCATGAGCCTATTGAAGCGGATTGTCGATTGAGTGGGTATCATGTTTTAATTGTTGATGATCATCCAATTAACCGAATGTTATTGAGTGAGCAACTTGCCAGTATTGGTTTTAGTACAAGCACTGCAGTTGATGGTATTGATGCGCTTAAGTATTTGAAAAATAACCGTGCAGATATCGTTTTATCAGATGTGAATATGCCCAATATGGATGGATACCAGTTGGCTCAGGAATTACGACTTTTAGGGGAAACATTACCGATTATTGCATTAACCGCTAATGCAATGGCAGAAGAAAAACAACGCTGTATTGATGCAGGGATGAACGAGTGTTTATCTAAGCCAACAACTATTGCAATTTTGCGTGAAACACTTATTCAATTTTGTTAACGTAATGAATAAAAAATAAAAACCCGCAATCGGGTTTTTATCGTTTAGATGGGCTGATAAGCCTTATTCGGAAGGAGAATTATCAATACTCACCGATGAGAGATAATTGAGTAGTGCAATATCATTTTCTACACCCAACTTCAGCATCGCAGATTTTTTCTGGCTACTGATTGTTTTAATACTGCGATTCAATTTCTTAGCAATTTCCGTGACTAAAAAACCTTCTGCAAATAAGCGTAAAACTTCACTTTCTTTTGGTGATAAACGCTTGTCACCATAGCCACTTGCATTAACTTTCTCGAGTAATTTGCTGACGCTTTCAGGTGTGAATTTTTTACCTTTTTGTAAAGCCGCAAGCGCTTTTGGTAAGTCTGCAGGCGCACCTTGTTTTAAAACAATGCCTTCAATATCCAGCTCAAGAATAGCACTTAAGATAGCTGGGTTATTATTCATGGTCAGAACAATAACGGAAAGGTCAGGATAGTGGCGTTTAATGTATTTAATTAGTGTAATACCATCGCCATATTTATCACCTGGCATAGATAAATCAGTAACTAGAACGTCAGCATTTAAGCGCGCTAAGTTATTAATCAAAGAGGTTGAATCTTCAAACTCACCTACGATATTCACCCATTCGATCTGCTCAAGTGACTTTCGAATACCGAAAAGAACAATAGGATGATCATCGGCAACAATGACATTTAGGTTATTCATATTATTGGTTACCTTCTGGCATTAGTTTTTTGACTGAATTATCCAGGTCTCTAATGCAATTTCTTATTTCAATTCCGTTTTTATCTGCTATGTAGTGTTCTAAGTCCTCGCAAAGTTTATGAAGAACTGTAAATTCGAGCATAGCAAAAACTCCTTTTAAACGATGTGCAGTGTTTTTCAATTCGGCTAAATCCTCAACACTTTCACTATTATACAGTTTATTAATATCTATCGGTACTGTTGTGATGAACAAATCTCGATAACCGCTTTGTGCCAAAGCAAATTGATATGCCGCAATCGCTTTTTCTGTAGTGGCTAAAGGTTCATCAGGTAGAGCTATTTCATTAATATTACTGCTATCGGTATTGGCATTTTCTATTAATAAAGAAATCGCATCAATCAGTTCATCTGCAAAATTGTAGTTAGCTTCAATATAATTATGATTAACTTCATTTATTGAAGTGATACTTCCGTCAACTTTAAGTGTATATTCAAACGCTTCTTCATTGTTATCCGTGATGAGTAAATCCCAATCTGATTGGGCTGAGCTTTCGCTTAAATCAAGAAATTCAGCACCGTAGTTTGACAGTGTACCTCTTACTATACGAGAGATGTCTGCATTATGGATATTTAAACGAATGTACACATCTTCTAATAGTGCAGGGTATTCATGCTCGATAGATTCATTAATGGCAGGCAGTGAAAGTTCATAATGTGTTCCAATCGCAGTACTTGAGCGAATAGAAAGCGTGCTGTTCATCTTTTTTGCCAACAATTTGCATAAATAGAGTGCCATTCCTGAGCGCGTAAATTGTGCTGGTTTAACAGTTTGCGCACTAAACGGATTTTGCAGATTACTCAGCTCTTGATTACTCAAGCCTGTACCGCTATCTCTAATATTGAGAGAAATAATATGTTTCTCTGTATCATAAGATAGCGTGAATGAGATCTTTCCAAAAGAGGTTGTGACAAGAGAATATTCCCAAATTAGTTGTAAAAAGTTTTGTAGGTATATAGGGTTTACTTCAATTAGGGACTCTGGATTTACATTGTTATGGAAATAGAGCGATAGACCTTTATTATTGATTTTCGATAGATTGTTCTTGAGAAACTGGTTGATCAATTGACTGATTGAAATTGCCTCAGGTTTGAGAGAGGTTTTCTGTGACTCTAATTGGTTAAGAAGTTCAATATTATTAAACCAAGAATGAATTGTAATTAATTGATTTTCAATCTCTTGTAGTATGGATAGTTCACTAGGGTCAGTAGGTTGTGTTAACTGAGAGAATTGTAATTCCAGCGCTGACAGTGCGGGTAAAATTTCATGACACATATTTTCAAGTACAACTTTGCGCATTTGAATATTTTTTTGATATTCACGCATTGCGAGTTCTTGGCGTTTTTGCGTCAAAACCTCTTTATCTTTATCCATAATAATAAAGAGTGCGGCATTAGGCATTGCGTCATTTTCTACGAGTACAACTTCGAAGATATTATTTTCTATGGAGACTTGAATAAAATCATGGTTATCTATGGCCATTTCTTTTATGTGAGCGAGATCCATTGAAGGTAATAGCTGATTAGCAAGATTATTACTGAGGATTTTCGTGTTGGTATTAAAATCGTAAACCAAGATCCCATAAGATATATGACTGATGATATCGTTATTCAGTGACTCTTTAAACTGGAGCTCCTGCAGCATGGATGTGTTCGGTGAAATCAAACGCTTACGTAGGAAAAGTAGCGTTAATACCGCTAAAAAAATCATGGCTATCATGCAAGCAATTAGCCAAAAGTTATAGCTAATAAGATGAAAGATAATCGTTTTTAACGAAATATGATAATAAAGCTGATAGGGAGTGCCGTCTATTGGTTGTGAAAATATAAGGTTTGTTCCCATTAATGTGGTATTGGTTTCAGGGCCCAGTGTGCTAGTTGGGCGAGAGTTTATTGTGAAGAAGTCGCCATCTAATGAAGAAGGAATCAATGAATTCATCGAAATATCAAATGATATAACACTGGTTAATTGCCCTGGTGAATTAAACATCAGTCGGTATGTATAGTAATATACATTTTCAGGGGAGTATTTTTGTACGTTAGAGATGATTTCCCGTCGGTCAAGTAATGTGGACTGAGCTAGCATGTCGGCGCGTTTTTCTTCCGCCGTGAGTGTTAGATAGCTTTCTTTGAAACGCAATTCAGGTTTTAGAACGGAATGCGTGGTCACAAGAACTAAAGTGTTATCTAACCCATTTAGGTAATACATGGAGTTATATTCATTTCTTGCCCCCCAAACGATCTCCATGTAGTTAGCTAGTTTAGTTGCGAGTTCATTATTGGTGGCTTTATTTGGCCCGAATACAATGGCATCTAAAGTTTGGTTGGTGCTAGTCAACCAATAAATATCATGGCGTATTTCCATCGCGGAAAGAGGGGTATTTGCAGAGACGTGTGATTTATCGTTAGCAAGTTTATAAATATGACTTGCTTGATAACGGTAGTCTTCAATTTGATAGGCTAACCTAGTTGCCATGCTATGAAGTGCAGTTTGGCGGCTTTTTACCCATTCTTGATAGTAGTTAAAAAGTGATAACGAAAGTATCACAACTAACAGTAAAATAAATGTCGCAAAAATGCGTGAAAGGGCATTTGGTTTTAATAATGTTTGTCTGTACATACTCGAGCACGCGATCCCATCGGCAAATTTATTATTAGATTAAAAATCATACGCCTAGAGTACTAGTAGACTCCGATTTTGCACAGATATTACCATTTTTCTTGGTAAAATGAGAACAATTGAGTGAAGATTAGCCAAATGAATTAAAAAAAGCAATTTTTTTACTTTCGGGGGTAGACAAGGAGGTCAGATTCCTCCATAATCGCGCCCCATGGAGAGATGGCCGAGCGGTCGAAGGCAGCGGTCTTGAAAACCGCCGATGGGTAACCATCCTAGAGTTCGAATCTCTATCTCTCCGCCAAATTAGCCGGCTTAGCTCAGTTGGTAGAGCAACTGACTTGTAATCAGTAGGTCACCAGTTCGACTCCGGTAGCCGGCACCAAATAAGAACCCGTTAACTTGAAAAAGTTAGCGGGTTTTTTCTTTTTAGTTCTCTGTATAATTACAACACACTAAGTAGTAGTTGCGCCATATTTGTGTCGTCGTATAACATCAGTTTATTACTCCATTTTGCATGCTCAGCAAGATGATTTAGTACTAAGCATGTCGCTTTTTAACCATTAAAGCCTGTAGGGAAGTGGGATTTAATTTAAGAAATGCAATAAAATGAGCGAATTTCTGTTGTTATAAAGCATAAAAAAATCAAGAGATGCTTTAATGCTTAAAGTTCTTCTTGCAGATGGCAAAGCGGAACCCAACCTTCTTGGTTTTTACTATTTTTAGCCCAAATCCATTGATTGATTTCCCGTGTGGATGTGAGTGTTTCACCAGTAACTACATTAAGCTCTAATGCAGTGTAATCTTCAATTGCAATGGCAGACTTGGAATCAATAAGCTGGATGATTTGCTTAGGAACAAAGCCTTGTAGGTTATTAAAACGGCATTCTAACCAATTCTCCCACCCTTCATCTCCGATATATTCATCACCGACAGACAGAATATCCCCTTTGCAAAAATGTATAGGGTTAGGGAATTCTGAAATATGTGATTTAACGACAGTAAATTTACGCATTATTTGTAGTCTCAAATTTTGAACATAGCGCGGTACTAACCATTTATAGTCTAATTTAAACGTAACTAAAAGAATAAGAATGAAAATTTGTATTGTAGGTACATCGGGAGTTGGTAAAACAACGTTAGCAAAAAAACTGTCTAAGGAATTTAATATTTCACTATACAGTTATGATGATATTTATTGGGATAAAAGCGGAGGGGAATACCACAAAAATACCCAAATTATTATTAATTCTTTGGTTTCAAATGTATTGTCACAGGATAAATGGATAGTTGAGGGGGCATATGACAAACGACTTTTGCCATTTTTTAATGACTCCATGTTAATCATACATTTAAAAAAGCCACATCATGTTTGTACCACTCGGATTATAAAACGTTTCTTATTGGCACGTATAGCGAGGACACAACCAAAAGAAACGTGGAAAAACACTTGCGAGTTATTGTACTTTACTAAAGAATTTGAATCTCGATTAGAGGCCTTTTTTGCCTTACACCCTGAATTTCATGCAAAGAAAGTCATTATAAATCGCAATAATTTATGTGTGATTGACATTGTTAAGCTTTTCAAAGGTACCTAATTAATGTCACTTCTTAGTATTGACTGGCTCTGAGGAAGAGAAAACAAATTATCAATATTGGCTAAAAAAATAGCCCCTGGTGTTGGGGCTTAAAAGGGATGGTACTACTAGGATTAACTCATAGAATTAGTTATACGCGAATGAGCGTCATTTTTTGCAAGTGATAGTTAAAATTAAATTAAGTTTTGTAAAGTAATTAAAGGTAAAGGAAATCACGTTAGGCTCAGAGGTGGTATCGGTGATGGGCAATGGTCTTGCTTATAGTTATGGTCGAAAGGGGATGAGGTATTAAGATATTGGTGCAGTGAAAATATAAATTTCATTGCGTATTGAAAATAGATATTTTTAGTTAAAAATTAATTTTCAATAATAAGTTAAATTACCTATTTTATTTTTAATAAAGAAAAGCTTCGTTAGATGACGAGGCTTTTTTTGTTAGAACCAGCTGTGTAGCATAAAATAGGATAATGAAAATACAAAAATTACCATTAGGTGTTGAAGCACCTTTAAAAATAAAAGAAATCTTCTTATTTGATTCATTTTTTCCTGCTCAGACTAACAAATATACGAAATACTTAGTGCAAGATTTATAGCGTAGTTAAGATATCAATAAAGTTCCAATGACTAAAGGTAAATTATTTAAAAAAATAAAATAAAAGAAAGAAATAGGTATATGTAACTAGTGTTAAAGATATCTTAAATATATATAGAAAATATTGTTATAATGAATGCGTAAGGGAAAATATTCTAGACTTGTATTTTTTTAGAAAATGATGCCCTATCTAATTGTCAGAGAGGGCATCATTGTAATAGCTTATTTATATTTTGAATTAAAAGGTACTTTCATACTCACGTGCTTTTTTGATGTCGTAATTATGTTCCCATTTAGCAATAACGAGAGCGGCCAATGCATTGCCAACAACGTTAAGAGCAGTACGTGCCATATCTAAAATACGGTCAACACCTGCAATGAATGCAAGGCCTTCCAATGGGATCCCAACACTGCCTAATGTCGCAAGTAGTACAACGAATGATACACCAGGAACGCCTGCAATACCTTTTGACGTGATCATCAGGGTAAATACGAGTATCAGCTCTTGGCCTATGGATAATTCAATACCATAGAGTTGGGCGATAAATATTGCTGCAATACTTTGATATAAAGTGGAGCCATCGAGATTAAATGAATAACCGATAGGAATAACAAAACTGGTTACAGATTTTGGTGCGCCGTACTTCTCCATTTTATCCATAATGCGTGGAAGCACAGTTTCAGAGCTTGCTGTGGAATAGGCCAATAGGAGCTCATCTTTTAATATTTTCATTAACGTGAAGATATTAATTTTGCAATAACGCGCAACAATTCCTAATACCACCACAGCAAAGAAAATAATTGCACAGTGCACAAGAATAACCAATTTAAGTAATGGGACTAATGATGAGAACCCAAAGTTTGCAACGGTGACTGAGATCAATGCGAATACCCCGATTGGTGCATACATCATGATCATATTAGTCACGCGGAACATGGTTTCAGAAAATGTTTGTAACACATCAAGCAGTGGTTGTTTTTTCTCAGCGGGTAAAGATGACAGCCCTAAACCGAAGATAACTGCAAAAAAGATGACAGGGAGCATGTCACCACTTGCCATCGCAGCAAAAATATTGCTAGGGACTAAAGTGAGAATGGTATTGATAATCCCTGATGGATGACTTTCGACTTCTTGTGTCGTTTTTTCGTATTGAGAAATATCGACTTGGGTGAGTTGAGACATATCAATACCAACACCCGGTTGAAATATATTTGCGAAGGAGATACCAACAATAATGGCGATTGTGGTAATCACTTCAAAATAGAGAATGGTTTTGAAACCGAGAGAACCTAATTGTTTTGTATTTCCGACACCAGCGATACCCACGATGAGCGTTGAGATAACAATGGGCACAACGATCATTTTAATTAACTGAATAAATATTTTACCCGCGGGAGAAAGGATATTTAAAATAAGCCAATCTTTGTACTCTGTATTGTCATGCAAAAGTGCACCAGCAATAACACCTAAAATAAGAGCAATCAGTATTTGCCATCCTAGGCCAAATTTAAAGGGCTTCTTATTAGTCACTTGGTTTAATGTCATAATGAAATCTCATTTATATTAATATTTTTTATGTATGCTTTTTTATTATCGTAAATTTTATAACGAATATTCGAGAAAACTACAACTATTAACTCGATTTATTTGAGTAATTTCAATGGGTAATTTATATCAATTCGTTACTTTTGTTAAATAAGTAGCCTTAAAGTCAATTAATTGTGATGATTCTGTGTTTGATGTAAATTCTTGTGGCGTGAGAAAGTTAATTTTCGAGTTACATTAAAAAAATGAAAGTGTTTTATTCTGGTTGGTTTTACGTTAAAAATAAGTTAAATGCGTAAGGGGGGGAAACTAAATTGGATGAAAAAACAAACAAAAGTACTTTTTTTATTACATACCGATATAAATGGAATATTAAAATTAAAGATATGAATGTGATTAATTAACAATGCAGAGTTTTCTACTCGATAAATTTAAACTTATTTTGCTGTAATATTCGTAAAAATTTTTATTGTGGGAATAAGATGATTCACTCAAATTTTTGTAATGTAAAAAATTTAATCTGGGGGTAATTCAAAGAGGGGGGAACAGCGTTAATTTGGTAAAACAAGAAAATTAAAATGAAGTTTGGCTGCGTTTATAAGCTGCCAATAGTGTTCTTTCAGATAAATCAAGGTAGCTGCGTAAGGTATTTGCAGCTTCAAGGTTGTGGCCTTTATCGAGTAGCTCAAGAATAAATTGGTTTTTATCAATATAGGGTGCATATAAAATTTTGGGGTCATTTAGGTGCCCAAAAGCGAGACGTAATTCAGCAGATATATTACGATAAAGTTTGATAAGCCGCTCGCTATCGGTTAATTCGACAATAGCAGTATGAAATTTCATATTGGCTGTGCCCACACCAATCCAATTCTCGATTTTTTCATGTTGACGCGCATCAACAACTGCATCTTTCATTTTTTGCACGGCAGGATGTAACGCATAAGCGTGTTCTAGTGCATTACATTCAATGAGCCGTCTCACATGGTAAATATCAATAATCGCAGCCATATCAGGAACTGACACAAAAACGCCCTTATTTGGTGCATAGGTCAGTAATCCTTCTTGTGTTAATACACGAAAGACTTCGCGAAGCGTATTACGTGAAATAGCGAGTTCATCACTCAATGTTGCTTCAGACAGCCGCTGCCCTGGCGTGATTTCCCCTACGGTGATTTTAGCACGGATGACTTCCGCAATCGTGACTGACAAGGTTTGAGCAACAGGCGTTTTTTTCATAAAAATGCAAACTTGAATTTGGTGGATGATGAAGCGGCTATATTCACATATTCAAGTTTAAGCGGCAAGTTTCCTTTCAAAAACATCAGGGTGCATCCCCTGATTTGCACCTATATGGTGAAAAATAGCCTAAGCCGCACTGAATTAGTGCATTCCAATGAGATCCATAACCTATTTTTTGCTTTCATTGTTAAAAAAGTGATCACGCCTTGATTTTTAAATCATGGATAACGATTTTTATTGATTGTTTATTCGTCATCTCATACTAATTGTTCAACAATCCATTAAAGATGAATTAACAATTAACATAACAAGTAGAACAATGGCACGATAATTGCCTGAGTGATAATCGCAATAACAACATCTACAACGACACAAATAATTAAAACAATAACACATAGAGGAGTATGTATATGGCAGCTCAAGAAAGCGCACCAAGCACTGCTGAGTATGTGAAAAGTCGCCGCTCGTCACTAATTGGTGCCATATTTTTGATGGCGACGTCTGCGATAGGTCCTGGGTTTATTACCCAAACTGCAACATTTACTGTAACGTTGGGCGCGGCATTTGCTTTTGGTATTTTAGCCTCCATCGTGATTGATTTTGTTGTGCAGCAAAATATCTGGCGAGTCGTGACATTAACCAAAATGCACTCATCACAAATAGCGAATGCGACTATCCCTGGGAGTGGTTATTTACTGGCAATATTGGTGATTTTTGGCGGCTTAATTTTTAATATCGGTAATATTGCAGGGGCAGGACTAGGGTTAAATGCACTTGTTGGCCTTGACCCAAAATGGGGAGGATTAATTAGCGCCTTACTTGCCATTTATATTTTCTCATCACGCAAAGCCAGTACATTTATTGATAGGTTAATTATTGGCCTCGGGATTGTCATGATTGGTTTAACCGTGTTTGTCGCAATTGCATCGAATCCACCCGTTGGGGAAGCGCTACGTCAAAGTGTTTTACCCGATACCGTCGACTTTGCGATGATTACGACAATTGTGGGCGGTACGGTTGGCGGCTATATCTGTTATGCGGGGGCTCATCGCTTACTCGATAAAGGCACGGTAGGGATTGAAAACATTCATGTGGTATCCAGTGCGGCAACAAAAGGAATATTGGTTGTTGGTTTAATGCGCTATGTCTTATTCCTTGCCATTCTAGGAGTTGTTGCAAGTGGCGTAACAATTGATATCTCTGGTCATGCAGCTAACCCCGCATCTCAAGCTTTTCAGGCTGCTGCAGGTAATTTTGGCTTACGTATTTTTGGATTGATCTTATGGGCTGCGGCACTAACAAGTGTGATTGGTGCGGCTTATACGTCGATGAGTTTTTTAACTGCTTTCAAACACACTATTTCTGAAAGACAACGTAATATCGCAACGATCATTTTTATTGCAGTTTCTCTGATAGTGTATTTGCTGATGGGAACGGCACCTGCTGCATTACTGGTTTTTGCGGGGGGATTCAATGGATTAATCCTGCCAATTGGTTTGACTCTTTTTGTCTATATTGGCTGGAAACGTGCAGATTTGATGTCAGGTTATCACTATCCACGTTGGTTATTATGGTCAGGTGTGGTGACTTGCGCACTGACTTGGTACATGGGGGCGATGTCAGTCAGCGCCATCTTTAATTATCTGAAATAACCCTTGGAGTGATGATGAAAAAACAAATCGATTTAAATAGCGACCTTGGGGAAAGTTTTGGTCAATGGCAGATGGGAAATGATGAGGCTATCTTATCTGTAGTCAGCAGTGCAAATGTGGCTTGTGGCTTTCATGCGGGTTCACCTGAAGGGATCTTAAAAACCTTAAAAGCGGCCAAAGAAAATGGTGTGGCAGTAGGCGCTCATGTAGGGTATCCCGATTTAGTGGGATTTGGACGTCGAAATATGGATATTGCTTCCAGTGAATTGATTGCGGATGTGATTTACCAAATTGGCGCACTAAAAGGCTTAGCCACTGCTGCGGGCACTGATGTGTTATATGTGAAGCCCCATGGTGCACTTTATAACACGATTGCACATGATAAACGCCAAGCTATCGCAGTGATTGATGCAATCAAATCGATTGATAATCAATTAATTCTTGTTGCATTAGCGGGATCTCCGCTGGTTGGTTGGGCACAAGACAGTGGTTTGCAAGTTGTGGCAGAAGCCTTTGCAGATAGAGCTTACAACTGCGATGGTACATTGGTTTCCCGTAAACTCGCAGGCTCTGTATTACATGACCCGAAAATTGTGGCTGAGCGTATGTTGCAATTAGTGCAGGAAGGCGGTGTTGTATCTATTGATGGTAAATTTACCCCAATTGATGCTGGCTCCATTTGTGTTCACGGGGATAGTCCAGGTGCGCTTGAAATGGCACAACAAGTTCGCTCTATCCTTGAAAAACAAGGGATTGAAATTTATGGCTTTGCCCATAAAGGAGAGCGCGAATGACACAATTAATGAAAGCCTCTACGCAAGCGATTGAGGCCGCACGAATTGCCCGCGAAGCGATACGTAATGGTTATGATAAACCGACTGCAGGTCTTGCTCCAGGTATGACGCAGGCCAACATGATTGCACTTCCTCGTGATTGGGCGTTTGATTTTTTATTGTACGCACAACGTAATCCGAAAAGTTGCCCAGTCTTAGATGTGTGTGAATCGGGAAGTTGGCAAACCATGTTAGCTGAAGGTGCAGATTTACGAACTGATATCCCGCGTTATCGCGTATGGGAACATGGGCAATTAGCCGATGAAATCACGGATGCGACCGCAATTTATCGACAATATCCTGATTTAGTTACATTTTTGATTGGCTGTAGTTTCACATTCGAGACACCTATGATTGAGGCAGGTATTGATGTGCGCCATATCACCGATAAATCGAATGTCCCAATGTATAAAACCAATCGCTTGTGTCGCCCTGCAGGGCGCTTACAAGGGGAGTTAGTGGTTTCGATGCGACCAATTCCTGCAAACCGCGTTGCTGATGCTGTCAGTATAACAGGGCGATTCCCCGCCGTTCACGGTACACCTGTGCACATTGGTGCTCCTGAGCAGCTTGGCATTGCCGATATAATGCAACCCGATTTTGGCGATGCGGTACGTATCGAAGAGGGGGAAATTCCCGTATTTTGGGCCTGTGGTGTGACGCCACAAGCGGCAGTGATGAAATCGGGGGTGCCATTTGCGTTAAGCCATGCGCCTGGATATATGTTCATCACTGATGTGCCTGATGCGGCTTATCATATATAGAGGTGCCCATTGAGATTTTTACCTGTCAATTTAAGTGCGCTGATGGTAGAGCTTCAAAGCCTTGAGCAGACAATGGCGCTCACAGATTCATTGTATGAAACGCCAATTAAGGGGATTGAAGAAATCACACCTGCAGCAAGGACGATTTTAGTTCGCTATAACCCTATCATTGTTAATGCGAAAAATTTGGTTAGCCAGATTTCTGTCAGAGATATTTCGAAAGTGACGTCTAAATCGAGCAAATTAGTGGTCATCCCAGTGCATTATACAGGGGAAGATTTAATAGAAGTTGCTGAAATATTAGGTGTTTCTATCAGTGAAGTGATCCGTCGTCATACGGAAAATGAATACCACGTTGCATTCAGTGGTTTTGCACCTGGTTTTGGTTACATGGTGTCGAAAGATGCACAGTTGCATGTCCCTAGACGCCAATCACCACGCGTTCGTATCCCCGCGGGTTCTGTCGCGCTTGCAGGGGAGTTTAGCAGCGTGTACCCACAAGCAAGTCCAGGCGGATGGCAGCTGATTGGTGTGACAGATCTTGCTATGTGGGATATCAATCGTCCCGAGCCTGCTTTAGTCCAAGCGGGCTCACGGGTGAATTTTACCAATGCAGCGAAAAGTACGCTGAGCTATAGCCTGCCTGAAAAGGTCAAGCAAACAGCAATCTCTCAGAATTTAACGAATGATTTCACCGTATTAGCGACAGGGTTACAAACATTATTCCAAGATTTAGGCCGTGTTGGCCAATCAGCGCTGGGTATCTCAGAATCAGGGGCTATGGATAAAACGGCTCTGCGTAGTGCTAACCGCCTTGTGGGTAATCGTTCCGATGAAACAGTGTTAGAAATCACGCAAGGTGGTTTTAAGGCACGGGCAAATAAAAATTTAATCGTTGCTGTCACAGGGGCGCCTTGTGCAATTGAAATAACGACAAACAACAACGAATACTACGAAGCGAATGTGTATGAAACTCTTCATCTTGCTAAAGGCGATGAGATTAAACTGGGGCGCCCAACGAAAGGTGTTCGCAGTTATTTGGCCATTCGTGGTGGTTTTAATGTTGCCCCGATTTTATCGAGTCGTTCGTTTGATACCCTAGCCCAAGTTGGGCCATTACCCTTAGCCGTTGGTCAAGAGCTCGCAATAAATAATCAAACAACTTCGCAAGCTATCTCCGTTAACGAAATGCCTGCTTTTGATTACCCATCAGCAGATGATGTTGTGGTTTTAGATGTTATTTTGGGGCCAAGAACAGATTGGTTTACTCAGGAGGCTATTGAGCGACTCACTCACCAATTATGGCAAGTGACTGCTGCATCGAACCGTATTGGTTTGCGACTTCTGGGTGAACAACCGTTTGAGCGAAAAATCCAACAGGAATTACCGAGTGAAGGGACCTGTATTGGGGCGATCCAAGTCCCTGCAAATGGACAACCTGTTTTATTTTTAAACGACCACCCATTGACGGGCGGATACCCCGTTATCGGTACTGTCTGTGAGTATCATTTGGATCTCGCAGGGCAAATTCCAGTGAATGCCTTAATACGTTTTAACCCATTAGGCGAGTTTAAAGAATTACAAGGGAGTGATTGAGCTTATGAATACGAACAACAATAACAAAGACCATAAAGTATTGATTGCCAATCGTGGCGAAATTGCTGTACGCATTATCCGTGCTTGTCGTGATTATGGTTTTCAATCTGTTGCCGTGTATGCAGATAGCGATATAGCTGCGTTACACGTCAAAATGGCTGATGAAGCTTATGCTTTAGGGGGGAGCACCCCAGCTGAAAGTTACTTAAATATTGAAAAGCTGATAAGTATTGCCAAGAAATCAGGGGTAACAATGGTTCACCCAGGATACGGTTTTTTATCCGAACGAGCAGAGTTTGCTCGCGCGGTTAACGAGGCAGGGTTAATTTGGATTGGCCCGAGTGCTGAAAGCATTGATATCTTAGGGGATAAAGTGCAAGCTCGTCATATCGCAATGCAGGTCGGAGCCCCTTTGGTTGTCGGGACAAAAGACCCTGTTAAAGACGCACGAGAAGTGGTGGAGTTTGCCCATCAACATGGCTTGCCGATTGCAATAAAAGCGGCGTTTGGCGGTGGTGGACGCGGCTTAAAGGTTGCATGGCAAATGCATGAGGTCGAAGAGCTTTATCATTCCGCTGTGCGCGAAGCGACCGCTGCATTTGGTCGAGGTGAATGCTTTGTTGAGCAATTTTTGCATAATCCACGCCATATTGAAGCACAGGTTATTGCAGATACGCATGGCAATGTACTGGTCGTGGGAACCCGCGATTGCTCATTGCAACGTCGTAATCAAAAATTAGTCGAAGAATCTCCTGCTCCATATTTATCAGAAAAGCAATTACAGCAAATTATCACTTCATCGACCGATATTTGTCGTAAGGCGGGGTATGTCGGCGCGGGTACGGTTGAGTTTTTGCTTAGCCAAGATGGAACGTTATCTTTCCTTGAGGTCAATACAAGATTACAAGTTGAGCATCCTGTGACAGAAGAAACAGCAGGAATTGATCTGGTTATTGAACAGTTGCGTATTGCACAAGGCCTGCCGTTAAGTATCAATGAAATGCCTAAACCGCGGGGGCATGCTTTTGAGTTTCGTATAAATGCAGAAGATGCAGGAAATGGTTTCTTACCGACGCCAGGGACGATTACCGTTTTTGATGCACCATCAGGGCCAGGTGTACGAGTGGACAGTGGGGTAGAAGCAGGCACAACAATCCCGCGAACTTTTGACTCTTTAATGGCAAAACTGATCGTGGTTGGAAATACCCGTGAACAAGCTATTTCACGTGCTCGTCGTGCTTTGGCTGAGTTTACTATTGAGGGGGTGGCTTCTGTTTTACCTTTCCACCAGGCCGTGATGGAACAGGCTGATTTTTGTGGCGATTTTAAAGTGCACACTCGCTGGATTGAAACGGAGTTTAATGTGGATATTCCTCCTGCGGCACGTCAAATTCCACAAGATAGCAATGCATTAACGCGTACGTTTATTGAAATTGATGGCAAACGCTGTGAATTGGGCTTGCCAGCTGAGCTCCTTTCTGGTTTATCCGTTAACAATGCACCAGTAACAAAAGTGACTTCTAAAAAGGAGAGTAATCCAGATGCTGTTAATGCTCCGATCTCAGGTGTGTTATTTAACTGGTTAATCCCACAAGGTGAAAAAGTGAATGAAGGGGATATTATTGGGGTAATGGAAGCAATGAAAATGGAAGTTCAGGTGCTTGCTCATCAAACAGGAACTTTAGAACATAGTGTCAATAAAGGCGATTTTATCGAAGCAGATTGCCAAATTGCACAAATAAATTAGTTAATCCTTTAGCTAACTTGGGTTCAAATAGGGGCTCAAGTTAGCGTGAATGGCGTTCTGGCAGTGAACGTAGAGGGGGATGCGGTGCTGGAACAGCATGTTTTTCTTCCGCAGTCATTTCTTCGCTGTCACGATAGACCTCCCCGCAGAGGAAATACAGATTAGGGCGTTTTGACTCGAGGTAGCTTTTTCTGCTAACACATTGTTCTTGAGTGAAAATGGTGTCAGTGACAGGGAGTGCATCACATGAATCTGTCCCGCAAGGGCTGACCCATAATGCCCAACCAATAAGTACCATATGTCCTGCCATTTACATTGCCATCCTTAATGAGAGCCAATATTAAACGCTGAAGAATTATTAATGTGGCGTCGTGTACTTAAACGCGTTAGCTATACAATTATCTTATCAGTGAAATTCTAACATTAGCTTAACCAAATGTATCTATTTCCTCTTGATAAACAGATGTCCTCACATTAAATAACAAAACATGAAAATTGAAAAAGTTTAAACCTATTATAGTGATAGATACAATAATTTACCTCAGGTATAAACAAGCTAATTTGTTAAATTGTGACAAAAAATGTTGTGCAATTTTTTAGCGTTAGGTCTCAAAAAAACAAAATAATTTGCTGTGAATTGCTGTTTTTAGAGTTTAACTCTGTTAATTAATACGATTATTAACTAGGATTACGATAACGTCTAATAAGAAAATCGATAGGAATATACGATGAATGCCATGGAAGAAGTGCTTTCATTTTGGTTTGAAGAATCAACACCAAAACAGTGGTTTGAAAAAAGTACAAAATTTGATTCGACGATTGCCCGCCGTTTTTCAGCGATTTGTGAGCGTGCAGCGAAAGGAGAACTCGCTTATTGGCGTGCGTCAATTCGTGGTCGTTTAGCGGAAATTATCGTGCTTGATCAGTTCTCTCGTAATTTATGGCGTGATACTCCGCGCGCTTTTGCTCAAGATGCGATGGCGTTAGCGTTAGCGCAAGAAGCCATCAAGCAGCATGATTATAATTTATTGACGCTATCGCAACGTAAATTTGTCTTAATGCCTTATATGCACTCAGAGTCCAGTTTCATTCATTTACAAGCGGTGGAACTCTTCCGTATGTTAGGGGATGACAATACGTTAGATTATGAAATGCGCCATAAAGCGATTATTGATAAATTTGGTCGTTATCCGCATCGTAATACGGTTTTAGGCCGCCCATCGACCCAACAAGAGCTGGCTTTTTTGCAAGAGCCAGGCTCCTCATTTTAACGTTTAAATAACCAAAGAGCAGGCAGCTTGAGCTTACTCTTGGGTATAATAAAATTAGCGGAATAACTCAACCTGAATTGGTGTAAGTTCAAGTTGTTTTTGTAAGTCAGTTAAGTAGACTTCAGTGACCTTGGCGATATTTGGGTAGAAGGCGTTTTCTGTTTGCGTTTGTTGAACTAAGGTTAAGTAGCGGTATGCCCACGGTAATAAGTGCTGCTCCAACAATTCAACGATAGCGTCATCTTCCCCATGTTCTGCGAGCGCTGAAATTGCCATCAACATCAAGCCAAACTGGTCTTCAGGTTCTCGAATGCCAGTATCAGTAACTAACCCTTTTGATTGCAGTAAGTTGCGATAAGCCGCAGTTGACTCTCCCATGACGGTATTATCATGCTCAAAGTACACTGATCCCCAAGGTGGAGCAGGCATGCTACCTTGCCCTTCAAATAAGACAGAGTAATCATAAGCAATATCATTAGGGGCAGTTTGTGCCAATGAAGCACAAATAGCCTGAATTTGTTCTGAGTCTTTCCATGAGTGTAATTGTGGTAATTCACCTAAGGCGGAATAGACGTTCTGTAAGGTATCTGATTGTGGGGAATAGTAAAAAAACGCACCTAAAATGCGCAGTATAGTGGTGTCTAGCATCGTATTTTATCCATCTTATTTCGCGCTGCAGCATGGCATTTTAATCTGATTACGTTCAATGATATTGTTGCAGAGTAATTTTGGCATTTAATCAAAGAACGCCAAAAGGCGTCCTTTGATAGGTCATTTTAACACAGTAACAACAAAGGGTTACATGGTGATTTGCCATAAATTATAGAAAGCAATGCGACCCGCAAGTTCAGCCAGTAAAACCGCTGCCGCACAGGTAGCTAAGGTCGCTTTCGGTGCGCGTTGTTTCAGTGCGATACCAACAAATGCAGCTAAGGCAATAGCTAAAACAACCACTTGGAAGCCCCAGAAACCTGTTTGCTCGCTACTGAGAACAGGGCCTGTTTCTGTTAGGAACGCTTGATATCCCGCTCGGCTGGCAAAAATAGCGAACGTACCGATAAGAAAAGCAGCAATGCCTAATCCGCGAGCACCAATGGCAATGGCAAGTGCACCACCCCCAACGAGCATGGTCATCCACATTTGCAGTGTGGTATAGCCCGTATTCCAGTTTGCGATTGTTGCAATGTTATATACCTGTGGGATTGACCAGACAAAGGCTAATCCAGATACCACAGCCGCGATATTCGCCAATTCACGCAAGACGGTATTTTTGAAGAACAATGTGAAAAACAAGGTTGCTGCTGCACATCCAACAAATACACCACTTAAGAAGGCTTCGTTACTCATTGGAGAACGACCAACACCTAACAGCATATTAAAGAAGCGCAGTGGTTGACCTACGTGCAATCCACCGATAACTAAACCAATAAGCATAATAACAAACGCAACGATATTCGCCGTTTTTAACTGTTTGTCATCGATGGAACCCATTTTGCGGCTTAAATAGGCCAACAAAAACAGCCCCGCAGCGGATTGCCCTAAGACGGTGAAAAAAACTAATGGTAATTCATGCATTTTACACCTCCGCAGGGTTTTTTAGTTCGCCACTTTTATCACCAAATGGCTTCGCGTCTTTATGGGGTTTGATGACAATGTTCGGATTAGTGAAGCTTGGGTCTGGCATTGGTGCAATCCCACACTCTGTGCCATGTAACTCACGCAGAACATTAATATCATCAAAGTCTAAAGCGCGTTGTGGGCAGGACTCAACACACACGGGCTTCATACCTTTTGCGACACGCTCATAACAGCCATCGCATTTGCTCATCAGTTTTTTCTTCTCATCAAATTGCGGGGCACCATATGGGCAACGCAATTCACAATAACGACAACCTACACAAATAGACTGATCAACAACTACTAGGCCATCTTCTTCTCGCTTATGCATTGCACCTGTTGGGCAACCCGCGACACATGTTGGGTTTGAGCAGTGGTTACAGGAAATTGACAGATAATAATTAAAGACATTCTGCTGCCAAATGCCATCTTGTTTTTGCCAACTACCGCCGCCAAATTCGTACACACGACGGAATTTAGGGCCTAAATCTAAATCTTTTTCGTCCTTACAACTGACCTGACAGGTTTTACAGCCAGTGCATTTTGTGGAGTCAAAATAAAAGCCATACTGTTTCATGATTTAACTCCTTAAGCGCGTTTAACTTCAACAAGGTTAGTATGCTGTGGTGTTCCTTTTGCCAACGGAGAAGGCACGTGAGAAGTCAATGTATTGATACAACCACCAACATCTAAACCTTCACTATTTAGAGTACGCCATGCACCCTGTGGAACAGCAATAACACCAGGTAAGACACGCTCAGTGACTTTGACTTTAATTTGGATACGGCCACGGTCATTGAAAATTTCAGCCAGATCACCATTACTTAAACCACGTTGCTGTGCATCAATTGGATTGAGCCAAAATTGGTGTGGGATGGCTTCACGCAGCATCGCAACATTATAATAAGAGGAGTGTACGTGGCCTTTATCATGGAAGCCTGTCATTAATAAAGTGTGCTTTTGGTCTTTAGCTTGTGCTTCAACCCCTTCTTTATTCACACAATATTCAGGAAGAGCAGGGATGCGCTGGCCTTCTGGCAACTCCCAGTTTTTGACTCTTTCAGCTAATTTTTCCGAGTAAATTTCAATTTTTCCAGATGGTGTTTTTAACGGATTGTTAATCGGGTCATCACGGAATTTTTTCAGTGCAATATTTTCGCTACTATTTAGGAACTTACGGTCAATGATACCCGCACCGTCTGTTTCACTAAATTCAGGTAGATGTGGCATTTTTTCACGAGTCTTGTTGTAACAGAACTCAATCCACTCAGCGTAAGTACGGCCTTCCGTGAACTGTTCTTTAACACCCATTTTTTCAGCGATTTCGGCTAACACATCATAGTTAGGACGGTTTTCCCATAACGGCTCAATCGCGTTTTGTAAGCGTACAAGATAATGATACGCACCGCTTGCATAGGAGTTATTAATCAGGTCGTTAGTTTCAACCGTAGTGACATCAGGTAACAGCAGATCAGCATATTTAGCGGATGGGGTATCATGGTTATCCCACACCAAAATAAACTCACACTTAGACTCATCCGAGAGAATTTCATGCGTTTTATTCAAATCACCGTGCTGGTTGCCAATGACGTTACTGGAATAGCACCACATAAATTTGATGTCATTTTCCAGTTTATCGACGCCTTTAATACCAGCATTTTCTGCAGTCAGTTCTTTACCTCGTACAATGGCTTCAGACCACATGTAGGTTGGGATCAACGCTTTCACAGGGTTAGGTAGCGCAAAACCTGCAACAGGATAAGCGTAGCTATTACCCCATAAACCAGTGTTAGTTCCTGCTCGGCCAATGTTACCTGACATCAATGGCAGCATCATGATAGAACGACATGCTTGTTCGCCATTTTCAGTGCGTTGTAAGCCCCAGCCCTGTGAGATCCAAGCGCGGTTTGCATTGCCAATTTCACGTGCTAATTGGGTAATACGAGCAACAGAGATACCTGTCAGTTTACTTGCCCACTCAGGGGTTTTAACAATACCATCAGGACCATTACCTAAGATATAATCTTTGTATGATCCATTACGCGGTGCAGAAGCAGGAAGTGTAGACTCATCCCAACCGATGCAATAATTTTTCAGGAATTCTTCGTCAGTTAACTCTTCTTGGATCATCACATAACCCAATGCAGCGACTAATGCAGCATCCGTGCCTGGGTAAATAGGGATCCATTCAGCGCCCAAAGTTGTGACACTATCCGTGCGGCGAGGGTCAATAATAATGACTTTCGCTTTACTTTTGTCTAAGGCATTGAGTGTTTCATAGAATTGGCCACCACCAGACATCCGTGTTTCGGCGAGGTTATGCCCAAACATGACGACTAAATCAGAATTTTGGATTTCAGATAAATAAGACTCTTCAACGCTACCATATACGTATGGTGTAATTTCCATTAATTGAGCGTACGAATAAGTACCGTAGTCACCTAAAAAACCACCCGTTAAGCTAAGTAAGCGTTTACACGCTGCGCGACCATGCAAATTGGCGCCTGTAGAACCTGAACCGTATTGGTAGTAAATAGCATCACTGCCATATTTATCAATGGTATATTTCAGTTTTTCAGCGATGATGGTGGTGGCTTCATCCCAAGTGATTTTCTTGAATTTACCTTCACCTCGTTTACCCACACGCACCATTGGGTATTTTAAGCGGTCTGGGTTGTAGGTTTTCCAACGTACAGAACGTCCACGCAAACATGGACGGATTTGGTGCTCGCCTAATGTGGAGTCATCGTACATTGTTTCGTTAGAAATACGGCTGATAACACCGTCTTTAACGTGAACCTTCAGAGGGCAACGACTTCCACAGTTAACTAAGCATGCGCTATAACTGATTTTTTCACTGACTTCGTCAGGCATGATTGCTGGTGCTTTTGCTTGAGCAGAAAAGGGGAGAGTGATTGAGCCTGCTACTGCGGCGACACCCGCAACAGTTGCGGAGGTTTGTATAAACTCCCTCCTGCTCAGTTCTCCAAATTGAGTATTATTTTTAATTTTATGCATTGACATTGCCTATATGTAAATAACAACACGACTTTCTTGTTTTATATGTTAAAAAAAGTCTCTGTTAAGTGACATGACGTACATCAATGTTACTGCGGATAAATTAGATGTATTCATATAATTTATAAGGTTTTTTTTTGAACTAGAACTGATTTTAATCCGATTTTTATTAACAATCGTTATGTTTTTTTTTATATAATGGTGGGGTATGAAGCGAGGAAAAAGAGGGGGTAAACCCTCTTTTAAAATACTACTTTAGATGTAGAAAAATAAGAAACTTTAACTAATTACTTTGGGTTAACGGTTTTACTGCCGATTGGTTAATTAACCTAACGTCATTTCCGGTAGGTGATTGATGCGGCATTAAATTAAACTGTGGCAAAATGGAGAAAATATGGTCAAAGATATCCGATTGAATCCTCTCATATTCAACCCAAACCGTTGTGTTAGTGAAGGCGTAAATCTCAATTGGAATACCATTTGAGTCAGATTCCAATTGCCTCACCATAATCGTCATTTTTTTATGAATATTGGGGTGTGCTTTTAAATAGGCATCAATATATGCGCGAAATATCCCAATATTAGTCAAACGTCGCTGATTTAATGGGATTGCTTTATCATCAGGTATTGCGGAATTAAAAACTTGGATTTCAGACACTTTTTGGCCGATATATGGCTCAAGTAAATTTGCTTTTTCGCAATGCGAAATTTCTTCTGGTGTCAAAAAATGTACGCTGGTGGCATCAATACGAAAGCTACGTTTTATCCGGCGCCCGCCAGATTCGGTCATGCCTTTCCAGTTTTTAAAAGAATCTGAAATTAATGCATAAGTTGGAATAGTTGTAACAGTATTATCCCAATTACGGACTTTAACGGTGGTTAAACCGATATCAATAACAGCACCGTCCGCACCGTATTTAGGCATTTCTAACCAATCGCCAATATTGACCATATTATTGGCAGATAATTGTATACCAGCAACTAAGCCCATTATTGGGTCTTTGAATACCAACATCATCACTGCTGTCATGGCACCGAGTCCACTTAAAATAATCAGTGGAGACTTACCAATTAGTAGCGCAATGATCATGATTGCAATCAGTATGGATGCGATGAGCTTAATACTTTGGAAAATTCCTCGCAAAGGAAGGTGAGCGGTTTTAGCAGCACGTTGTAAGATGCCTAACACGATATCGAGTATGGAGTAAATCGTTAATAAGCCAAATAATAGGCACCATGCTTGTGAACCGACTTTAAGCACTATCTGGGCTGTTGACCCAGTAGATAGCCAAAGTGATGCTTGAATGTTAACAACAATACCTTGAATTACAAATGCAATTCGGTTGAAAAGATTATGTTGGGTAAGCAAATGCGGCCAGCTACCTACTGATTTTTGCCCCCGTTTCTCTAATGAGGGTAGCAATATTTTGTGTAAAAAAAGGTGTAAGACAAGGGCGACAATCAGTATGAGCCCAAGCACAATGAGCAAAGAGGCGAGGTTGGCATAGTCTTGATTAAACTGGTGTACCCAGTCGAGCAGTTGCTGCTGCATGTGTTCTCCTTCTATCAAAGGTTTTGTAGAAAATCTCAAAAAAGTGAGCAAAGCCTGAATAGCATATCATATATGCGATAAAAACTCATTAAGGGTGATATTAAACACTGCCTTAAATGTTTTAATTAGTTAATAATTTCATCACATTAATGACGACTAAGACTATCATTAAAATAGCAGATTTCAAAAGACACAGCCCAGTAGAGAAATAACATTTACATAACATGACAGATGATAAGTATTTTCCGATTGCGAATGAATATGGCACAGAATAATGTTTGCTGAATATTAAAAGCGAGTTTTCTCACAGATCTGCGTATTCAGGGGGTAATCATGAATATATTTAAGTTAAGTAATGTTGGGAGGGGAGTACGTTCTCGTCATCTACTATTTTTCTTTGCGATGGTAATGCCACTATCATCAATGTCTTCACCATATGAAAATAATGAGCAAGGAAAGGGTAAAGGGCATCACCAAGTTCATAATGGAAAGGATAAGCAAACTCAGCGAAACGAAAGAAGTAATGCTAAATGGCATCAAGATACGAATAAGCAGAAACATACGCTGGCAAATTTTAATGTCAGTTTTGGTTATGCTCGTCCACTCGCTATCGAATATGGCTTAACTGGGTATAAAGGCTTACCACCAGGTATAGCGAAACAAATTGGTCGAGGTAAACCATTACCACCTGGTATTGCCAAAAAGGTACTCCCTAGGGAATTTGTATCGCAACTTCCAGTGTATGTTGGTTATGAATGGCAGGTAAGTGGGCGGGATTTACTGCTTGTTGCAGTTGGAACTGCGATTATTGCAGAGATTATTGAAAATGTTTTTGAATAAAAAAGCGGCTTTGAATTCAAAGCCGCTGTGCAAAATGTTTGCAAATTAACGCTAATGATAAGGTAAATGAAAGGTTTGATTGACTAGAAAACAACTAACTTACATAAAACGTTTTGACAGTAATTCAACGACTTCTTGAACACTACTGATAAATTCTTTAATGCTGCTCATGGTTAACTCCGATTATTAAAGTGTGATCTTGATCACGTGAGAGCATTTTAATCTTTGGATTGTTAATGTCAAGTTAATCCTAAAATATATTTTAAAAATTAAACATAATTTTAATGTGGATATTCATCACGGTTATTGGTGCATCCTCTAGACGCTTTATAAGAAAAAAGAGATGAATTTAAACGCAGATAGATAAATATGGTGTATGGTTAATGATATAAAAGAGAATAAAATGGCAGATTAAAGGGATGTATCTCAATGATAAGTTACGTAAATGGTCAATACCTACCTGAAGAACAGGCAACAGTCTCCGTTTTTGACCGGGGTTTTTTGTTTGCCGATGCGGTGTATGAAGTAACAGCCATTATTAACGGTAAATTGGTCGATTTTGAACATCATATTGCACGCTTACAACGCTCATGTCATGAATTGCAACTTGCTTTACCTTATAGCTCAGAAGAAATTAAACAAATTCATATGCAATTAATTGAGCGTAACAATATCAATGAAGGACTTATTTATCTTCAATTCACTCGAGGAAATGCAAAGCAGCGTAACTTTTTATTCCCTGATAAAGATATTCAGCCAACATTAGTCTTGTTTGCACAAAAGACGAATATTGTTGATAACCTAAAAGTAAAAAATGGCATTAGGGCTGTCACAGTAGACGATATTCGATGGGCGCGGTGTGATATTAAGACAGTGGCTTTATTAGCGGCTTCTTTAGCGAAAGAGTATGCTAAACAACAAGGTGCTGATGATGCAATTTTCGTCAAAGATGGAATTGTAACAGAAGGGAGCTCCAGTAATTGTTTCATTGTGAATCAACATGGTCAATTACAAACCCGAGGGTTGAGTCATGAAATATTACCAGGCATTACACGAAAAGCCGTTCTTTCACTGGCTAAAGAGCAGGGTATCGCAATTATCGAAAAAGCGTTTAGTCTTGAAGAAATGCTAACGGCGAAAGAGGTCTTTATGACATCAGCTACAACATTAGTTTGCCCTGTGATCAAGATTAACCATCAGAAGATTGGAGAAGGTAAGCCGGGGAATATTGCCATCCGGCTACGTGAGATTTACCTAGAAAATACAAAATAATAAATTAGGCTTTGCTATTTTAATTGCAGAAATTCCTTAACGGAAGAAACGGTGACCATACCCTCTAATGCTTGGAGACTTTGTTCATGAAGTTCAAGTGTTGGCGCGGCGCATAAGTCATCTAAAATGGTGACAAAATAGCCTAAATCATGCGCTTCCCGTGCTGTGCTCTGAATGGCTTTTACGGTGCTTACACCACCGATAAATAATTGCGTAATTCCATTATTAGTCAGCCATTTATTAAAATGGTTTCCTGCAAATGCAGAGACACCTTTTTTAATCATGATTGGGTCACGAAAACCCACATCAAGGTCATTTACCCAATTGCAGCCATTATCACTTAACTTTAATGCGCCGATTTCTTTGGCATGTTGAAACATGGGGGAGCCAGCGGGAACATCATGGTAATTATCAGAAAAACCGACTTTTACCCAAATAACAGGAATATGAAGGTTCCTCGCGTGATTGGCTGCTTGATTCGTTTTTTCAATAATTTTGCGCTCATAAGTTTGTTGGTAGCTGGAATTTGATAAGCCATTTTTACCAATTATCTCTTCAATGAGATCAATAATTACTAATGCCTTGGACATTATTGCCTCTTTTTGCTGTAAGTAAATTAACTTAAAGGCGGCTATTTTAACCCTAAAATAGGGAGTGTGTTGTTAACTCAATTACAGAATTAGATTTATGGCAAATCAATAATGAAACCAATCCCTCTATTATCTAACCCATCAGTAACTCTAATTGACGCATTAATTTTCATTGCTAAATTATGGGCGATGGATAAACCTAATCCACTCCCTGTTTCCATTGTGCCAGGAACACGGTAAAAGCGAGAGAAAATGAGTTGGCGACTTTGTTCAGGAATGCCTCGCCCATTATCTTGTAATGAAATAGTGGCACCAAAGGGGGTTAAATCTTTAATTGAAACTTTGATATTTCCTTTTTCAGGGCAATATTTGATCGCATTTTCAATTAAGTTGGTAAAGATATTTGTCAGAGCTAGTTTATCTGTGAGCACATAGAATGATTCTGGGCTTTGCAGTTCAACATCAATATTCTTATTAATTGCATAAGGAACATGGGATGAAATAATGGTGCTGATTAAAGTGGGTATATCGACTTGCTCTTTATTTAAGACGAAATCCTCGGCTTCTAAACGGGCTAAATCAATAAGCTGATGAGATAAAGAAGCTGCGCGGTTTAGTGTCTCCTGCATGTCATTAATAATTTCTTCTTTTTCTTTTGGATTATCGATTTGCATTAATAAGTGTAATTGGGCGATAACGGCAGCAATCGGGGTGCGAAGCTCATGTGCGGCATCTGCCATAAAACGCTTTTCACGCTGATTAGCCGCATCAACACGAGCCATTAAATTATTGATTGCGGCAATAATCGGCCGAATCTCTTTATATTGTTCCTTAACTTCGATAGGCGTTAAGTTTCCAGGTTGGCGGCTGGAGATAATTTTTGCCGCTTGTCTTAATGGTCTTAGACTAAAATAGGCGGTAATTAAAATAGCAAGTAACATTATTCCTAAAATAAAGGCGAGAGGAATTGCAGTGCCTTCAGCAGGGGTTCCTAATAATGATTTTCTATCACTATAGGACTCTGCAATAACAATTTCGAATGTGTTTGTTTTATCCCAAGCAGAGGTGAAATGCCAATCTTTATGTAGGTTAGCTAATTCAGAAACAGATTTTAGTGAAGGAACCTTTAATTTTTCATTATTGCGGTAAAAAACATTGCCTTGTTGGTCCCTGACAACCATAAAAGGACGATAGGTTATTTCATCACCACTCTCCATTGCGTCTGCATATAGATTTTGTAGGTTATCTGCAATTTCTTTGAAATATTCAGGGTTATTTGAAACCACACTTAATGTTTTAGCAAATCCTTGAGTAATAATCTCTTGCTGTTTATCAAGCTCTTCATGAATTGAAGGCCAATAGAAAAACTGTAGCCAGCCAACTAATATTAGCCAGAGAAAAATTACAGAGCTAATTTGTAATCCGAAGGTATAAATAAAAAAGGACTTAACTTTCACTTGTTTGAGCTTCTTTTTTTAATAAATAACCGATACCACGGATAGTAATAATGCGTTCTTTACCTATCTTGCGGCGCAAATTATGGATATGAACCTCTAAAGAGTTACTTTCTACATCATCAATACCAAAGAGACGTTGTTCTAAGTCTGCTTTTCGAACAACATTATCGGCATTCTTAATTAATTCATACAGTAATAAATATTCTTTTCCAGAAAGCAGAAGCAGTTGCTCATTAAGTGTGACTTGATGATTTAACGGGTTTAATTGCAGATTATCTAATTGCCAAATCTCAGAAGAAAACCCCGCTATTCTACGGCTTACAGCTTTGACGCGAGATATAAGTTCTGGCATGGCAAAGGGCTTAGTCAAAAAATCATCTGCGCCTGAGTCTAAGCTAGAAACCAAATTATCCATCTGATTTCGAGCTGTTAATATAATGATTGGAATTGACTCCCCAGATTGACGCCATGCAATTAATTCTTCCTGACCATCACCATCAGGTAGCCCTAAATCTAATAGCATTAAATCAAAATTACGAGAAGCGAGCTGTGACTTTGCATCTGTAAGCAACCGTACCCAACAGGGGTTAAAACCAGCTAATTCAAGTCCACGACAAAGTGCTTTTCCCAACTGGAGATCATCTTCTACTAATAGGATATTCATATTATCACCTCTGACCGTCAGTATAAGTAGTCAATGGAAACCAGACAATATCTCGCCGTCTCAAGTTCAGCTTAGATTTAAGTTTATCTTAAGGTTGGTTTAACCCAGTTTTAAGGTACAAAAATATAGACAGATTATTATTCTTACACCCTCCTAAGAATAAGAGCATTGATGATGAAACAAGCTTTCTATGAAGTACCAATGTTTATTGCAGTTATTCTCATCGCTTTGATCATCATGGGAAAAGATTTCAATAAGACATCAGGCATTTATCCTTCTAGCATAACAACCAATGAAATATCAACATGTATTGATGTTAATAAATGTATTTCGCAGTCGCATCTTTCTGATGAAAGAAAAAACAAATCAAACCTATTAAAAGAAATTAAAACGTTTTTAAGACAAAAGATTTATTAACTACGATGAGCGTAATTTGAACATGAAAAAAATTGTAGCATTAATGGTTGGCATTTTACCTTGTAGCTATGTGTTTGCAGGGGAAAGTACATTTATTGCAGGGGCGGGGATCAATATAGCACCCGTTTATGAAGGTTCAAAAAAGTACCAGCTTGGACCAAGCTTAGAAGCAACGTATGCATATCTTTCTGATGATTATGGCGTATTTAGCTTAGGTATTGAAGGTGCAGCATGGGGAATAGGCTTAACGGATAATCTCACTTTTGTCAGTTCATTGGGCTATGACTATGGGCGTGATGAAAAAGTTGGATTTTTGGGTAATAAAAATAAAGACCTAAAAGGAATGGGGGACTTAGATGGCTCCTTGTTAGTTGGCGCTGATCTGTCTTATACACTAAATAATTATGAGTTTTACATCATGGGTGATATAGCAACAAAAGATAGACGCTATGGCGGTCGCCATATAGGTCGAACTGTTACTATAGAATTAGGTATGAATACAGACTATGACATTAATAGCTCATGGGAAATGGAATATAATTTAGCGGCGGTTTGGGGAAATAAAGCCTATAACCAAGCTTATTTTGGTGTTTCCAAACAACAAGCCAGCAAAACTAAATTCGCAGAATATGATGCAGGTAGTGGTTTTAAAGATATACATGGCTCAGCCATATTAAATTACAATATGGATGATAATTTCACGCTATATACTGGTATCGCTGCGTATTATTTAATTGGTGACGCAGGAAAGAGTTCATTAACAGAACAAAAATTAGGTTTTGTGGGGTTAACTGGCTTCCGCTACAAATTTTAAGTATCCAAAAAAGGAATGCTTATTGATTACTAACATTCCTTTCGTTAATGAAGTCTATTCAGCAGTATTTTCTTCGGGGATCCACCCGTCATCTAACCAAATTTCTTCCAATATTTCTTCAATGCGGATTTTATCTTCAGACATTTTGGTTCCTGAAATGTTTACGCGCTGCTGCGAGCTAAAACCAACACGGGTTACCATATCAGGGTATTGATTTTGCAATTTACGTAAAATCTCAGATTCAAGCGCGTGTAAAACGTTTGTGCTTGGTTTTTGTGGTGCATTTTTATCAAATAAAACTTCAATTCTTAACATAATAGCCTCGGCCAATTACTGTGTTAATATACAGTATTTTTGGGCGTATATAGAAAAAAGTCAATATGATCACAAAAATATTTTTTAAATTAATCTGAGTTAAAAACCAATATTTTTATATTAGAAAATAATAAACAATTAAAACAAATAGTTATTTTTTTATAAAAATAGGTTTGCAGTGGATAAAATGATTGTCAGATCTTAAAAAAAACGTATTCTAAAAGTGTAATTATGTTCATATAACGATGAGTCTAAAATCAAATGCTACATTCAATCAGAATTTCTAGGGAAAACATAAACGAGAATAATGTTGTTAATCAGCTATATGATCAGGCATTTCCGCTTTATGAGCAGAGAAGTTATCAAGGTCGTAAGTCAATTTTGAGTCATGACGACTATTATCTCTATTATTTTACAGATAATAACGTATTTGTTGGTTTTATTGGTTGCTGGAAAATTAATGAATACTTTTACATTGAACATCTCGCCATTTCAGATTCTCTCCGGGGGCAAGGGTATGGTCAGAAAGTACTAAAGCAATTCTGCCACGATGTAGGGTTAGTTATCCTTGAAATTGATCCTGTAATTGATGAAATCAGTCAAAAGCGGCTTTCGTTTTATCAGCACTGTGGTTTTCAACAAAACGAATACAACCATGCTCACCCGAGTTATTATCCTGAAAATAAGCCCCATAAGTTAGAAGTATTAAGTTTTCCACAGACAATAGATAAAGAAACGTATCAGCAATTTAACCAGATGCTACAAACTGTTGTGATGGAAAAATCACTACTATAGACCTGATTATTAGGTCATTTTACCTAGCGATGTAGCAGTAAATAAGCTCTGGATCATTATCATCTATGTTTTCAATACAGCCACTAGGAATAAAGCCAGTTTTTATCAATAGCTGTTGAGTGGCTGTATTTGATTTATTAGTTGACGTGAAAACTTTGGCTGTCGGGCTTTTCTTTATCAATTGATTGATTAGTATAAGCCCAAGACCTTGCCGACGATATTGGTTATTGACCATTAATAGTTCAATAAACCCATAGCCAAAAAAATGTGTGTTTATAACACCGTACGCTAATATTTCTTGATTTTTTTCCAATATAAAACAGTCATTCTGTTTTACCCAATGTGTGATTTCGTTTAATCGAACATCTGTCGCTACAGTGTCTATTTTGTAGATATTGTCTATGTCATCAATTGTTGCTAAACGGCAATTCATGTGAAGGTATCTTCTAATTTATTAGGGGGTAGTAGTATAGAGCTAAATAATCTTTATTTTCAATAGATTAGATATGTTTGTTGGTAAGCAGAACATAAAATAGGTATTTATGTGCAAAGGGCCAGGTTACTATAAAAAATACAGGGTATTATATACAGTAAATGTCAGCTTTTAGGTGTGTGATGACATGCATTATGAGGTGGAAAGTGGAAATAGAGAACCATGGTGAATATTTAGAACAAAAATTTTGTAACTTAGAGCTTGAAAACGAAAGACTAGAGCATGTACTTTTTGAGCAGTGTGAATTCATCAATTGTAACTTTACTGGAAGCTGTTTTACAGATTGCCGATTTGTCGAATGTACATTTCTAAAATGCAATTTGAGCCTAATCTCCATCCCTAATTCCCGTTTTTCTATTTGTGAATTTAATGGGAGTAAATTAGTGGGGGTAGATTGGACAAAAGCGCATTGGCCTCGTTTTGATTTTTATTCACAGCTGAGTTTTAAAAGTTGTATTTTAAGCGGTAGCAATTTTTTTGCGCTTAAACTTCATGAAACTCATTTTGATGATTGTCGTTTACACGATATTGATTTTAGAAATGTGGAACTCAATAAGTCTGTGATAACAGATTGTGACTTATCAAACAGTCTGTTTATGCAAACTAATTTAACTTCGGCTGATCTTACAGGTACTCATTCTTTTACGATTGATATTCGACAAAATACCTTAAAACAGGCTAAATTTTCGCGTTTTGAAGCATTAGAGTTGTTATATGGGCTAGATATTCAACTTATTGATTGAGATATAACAAGTCATAAAAATGCCCTTTGCAGGGGGGCCTGAAAGGGCGATTATTTAATATTACATTGCATACATAAGTCCTATTTGCTTATCTTCAACCTCAATACTAATTTTGTCGCTATCAGGCATTTCAATAGTCGCCAAAGAGATGAAAAAAGCAATGACAATGATGGTATATACGAGAAACATAAAAACCTCCCGTAATGCTTGGCGGTGACAGTACTGCACGTAAGCATGTTCGCTCAATTTAAGAATAAATGAGTTTTTTAAATTTGGGAATAGAGAAGGGACATTTTTTAAAAAGTTTATTGTTAAAACTACTTATATTTATCAGGTATTTTATCTGAGTAAACTTCTTTAATGCCCATCCAATCAGCGATTAAGTTAAAGAAATTAAGGCCATTCCTTCGAGCTGATATGAATTCTCGCATTTGCGAGTCTGAAGAGGTAATAAAAAGCGGTGGTTCAAAATTTTGTTTACGTTTATCGCCATGAGTCAAATCTTTTTGATTATCAATAAAAGAAAGACCATGAGCTGAAAAATAGAGCATAGACCATAATTTTTCGGTTTCTAATAACCTTTCTACATTAAAATCAAAGACTCTATAAAAAAACCAACCGTAATAGGTTGGTTTTCTTAGGGAATTTTGGTCGGCATGATAGGATTTGAACCTACGACCCCCGACACCCCATGTCCCCGATAGTGTCCTGTGAATACCATTGATCTAAAAGGAAAATAACTCATTTGATTGTACAAACAAACAGTGCTTAACATGCAAAAGCTGCACTATATGAAACAATGAGTTAAGTCTGATTTTACCGCCTGATTTATACTAAGGATAACAACTCTTTTTCAGCAGATAGCAACAGATCTTCCTTTAATTTTTTGAATGTTATTAGCGAGTCATTGACATAACTTTCCCATTCTTCATAATCATTGGGTTCAGGTTTAATTAAATCTATGATGCCTGATATTATAGTTTTAGACTCTTGTGATAAAAATAGAGCTTTAATTTGCAGAATAATAGCAAGACTTTCTATGCTTCTTTGTTTGATATTTTTATATTTATCAGATAATTGCTTGTATTCATCGGTATCGAATTTGTCATGGTATGCTTTTTTAGAACTGTAATATTCATTTAATTCTTCTTTAGATGCATTATCGATAAATTGATATATACCATGTTCATACCAAGTATATTCATCAAGTGCAGATCCTTCATAATTTAAGTATTTATCAATATCAATAAAAATCTTAAAGATATCATCATAGATTTCTTGTTTTTTTATCCAGACCTGCTGTGAAACCCATGTTTTTTGTATGAATTGATGCTCAATGTTTTTAGTCGTCTCAGTGTTCTTTGCTAACTGAGTATTGATTTCAGTTAGATTCTTTTTAATAAAATCGAATTTAGATTTTTCTTTAACGTACCCAGTTAGATACACTGAAAGCACTGAGAAAAAAGAACTCACTAGAGCTACCACGAAATATGACTCAAAGGATAAGCTTTGATTGAATTGTATTTTACCTAAGATCTCTGCTAACTGTTCGACTGTCATTTCTCACCCAACTATTTCACAATGCGGAACCTCTACCCATTCTACATGATTATCGGTATAAATCTTGGTTGATTCAGCGTCACTATGAGCCATGCGAGCTTGCGGATCAAAACCTCGTTGTTTAAACATAAATGCTGCCAATGCCCTAATTTCATGAAAGGTCGGTCTTTCATCTTGCGGTAAATTAGCTGCAACACCAACGCGATCCCTAAGTGATGAAAAAGCACGACTGAGATAATCAGGTGCCACTTGAGTAGGGTGGTTAACTTCTTTGCTGATTTTATTTGGCAATCGAATTGGCAGTCTATGCACGATGTAAGGACTGGCTACACTGTCACGACTATTATCAATTATTTCTTTAAGTTTTTTTCCAATAGGTATTGCTACATGGGATGCTTCTTTGTGCTGAACCTTTTGACGGTGTATATAGATCATGCCATAAATGCCGTCTTTCTCTTCATCAAACCAAACGCAACCGCAGGTGTTAGCTTTCGGTGCTTTGATATTGTATTTGATACGTGAAACTTCAAGTCTGGCTTGTGTTGTCTGTAAAGCTAAATCCATAGCTGTTCGTAACCAACGTTCAGCAGATGCTCGGATTTTAAGAAAGTCATCATAAGATAGTCGGCGACGTTTTTTCCCATCAACTCGTTTCATTTTCTTACGTTCTGCAGGATTATCTAGCATTAGAGATTCATCCATTGCATAACTAAATATTTTCTTTAGAAAGCCAACTTTTCTATTTTGAACATTAGCGGAAGCTTCCGCATGAAATTCATTAATGAACCCGTTAACATGCTCAAGAGTGACCTCAGCTGGTGTAATGTCATTGAAATAAGCTTTAACCCTTTCTAGATCGTTAGTCCAATCACTAAGCGTGCTTTCCGATGGCTGTTCATCATTCACCATTCGAGCAAACAATTTATCCAGATGTTCAGAAAACGGAAGTGACTCTCCATTTTTACCCCCTGAACTAATGATTAACGAATTAACAGAAATGAAATTTTCTGGTCGCATGATATTGTTATACTCTTTAGCAATCGCGATAGCCTTTGCCTTGTCTGCTCCCAAGTTCTTACGAGCACCATTTACTAAAGTAAATCGATACTGTTTCTCTGTTTTGTCATAGTAGAGAAAATCAGGCAAATGCCTGAATTCTCTTTTACGTGGTCGGCCTGCCATCTTAAGAAGCCCTTATAAGATCACTTACGCATGATGAAATAATAGACTCAACACCCCAGCGTTCTTGTGAATTTACCCATACAGAGCAATCAACAATCTTGCCTTTTAACATTCCAGTTTCAACCCAGCGCTTAATCGTGCGATTGTCGGGTATTGAGCCATCCTCGAATTCTCTTTTAGCCCATGCGCTAGCTTTCATTAATTTTCCACTAGACATAATTATCTCCACATATCTGCCGCATACAGATTTAAAAATTCAACCACAGGCATTCAGTTCGAATACCAGTACCTCTACCTGTAGAAATTCTTGAGTCTTTAGTTACTTTCCTCCACGTTGATAATTCACTGTTGTATAAACCAGAGTTGTAACCGCTAATTAAAACTTTGCCGTTAATTTGTTTTACTGTATTAAGTAGCTCCTGATGTTGTTAGGGGGATCATTTCTGACCTCCAAAAACATCTTGAGACCCTTGAAAAGTCCGAGATTCAATCGCCTCAAGGGAAGAAGCATTAACTGTTGGGAATGTACTGTAACCATGTTGGATAGTTTTCCCGAACGCATTAGCCTCTAGTTCTAGCGAATTTCTATCCAGCATTAAGACTTCAGTGGTTTTTGCGATAAATGACAAGTAATCCGCAGCTACCGAGCCATCCGTTCTCAAATAACAAACCGTGGCGCCATTGATTTTCAACTCAATAATATTTCCTGTTGTTTTATCTGCTTTATTCGACATAGCTAGAACTCCACACAATTGAATTTAGTTAAGCATTAATAATGACTTGGCAGCGTTCAGACTGGTCGAAAATATCTTCATCGAGCTTTTCTAATTGGCGCTGCAAGTCTGATTGCTTAGCTTTAAGTGCCGCCAGCTTTTGAAGTTCAGCGGCTTTTTCCATAATCCATGCCGCAGCATCTTCTTGTGTCATAGCAACGCTAAAAGTAACGATTGGTTCATTTGAATTGGTTTGCATTGAGCGCCTCCTAAGTTGTCTTAGATGTAAGCTAATTCAACTTAGGATTTATGTCAATACAAAATCTAAGAAAACTTAGATTTAAATTAAGAAGGGAGGTTATAGCTCGTATTGAACACCACGAACGAGACCGACTATTTCACAGTTACCATTGATTGGAATGTTGTCATATCGGGGGTTTAGTGGCATTAAAAATTTATTGGGGCCATCAACAACATAACGTTTCACGGTAACTTCATCAGAGCCTTGCAATCTAGCGACAACAAATTTACCACTAACAACTTCAGCTTCAGGATCAACAATAACTGTTGAGCCTTCTGGGATTGACGGTAAGCCATAAGGATTTGTCATGGAGTCGCCAATGACGCGCAATGCGAATGATAGAGGCGATACTTTAAGGGTGGTCTCTATGAACTCTAAATCATCATCGTAAATCTGATTTGGCGCATAGTCAGTGAAGTTGCCAGCTTGGACATAAGATAAAATCGGCACCTTTTGTGCGCTCGTGATTATGTTAGATGTTTGCTTAGATGGAATACCATACAATATATATGCTTCAGTTGTATTGAAATACCTAGCTAATTTCAATAGAGCATCACTCCGTGGTGCATTTAGGTCTCTCTCCCAATACCCGACAGTAACATCAGATACGCCACAGTACCGACCAAGTTCTTTTTGGGTGGTTTTAGTGATATCCCTCAAGGCCTTTATTCTGCTTCCGATGGTGTTTTCAGTTTTACTCATTCCTAAGTCCATTTCATATAAACCTAAGTTATCTTAGTTTTTATTGACCAAATATAAATTAACAATTAATATCTAACTTAACTTAGAAATTAGGAGGTGTTATGACCACAGAGCAGATCGAAAAATACTTCGGAACCACTAATAAAATTGCTGAGTTTTTTCGGATAAGCCCCGAAGCTTTTTACCAGTGGAAAAAACGGCCCAATCAATTAATTCCGAAAAATCGTGCCATTGAGGCTGATTACAGAACGAAAGGTGAATTGAGGTTTGACCCTGCACTTTATCAATAAAGTACCAAATCGAACTAACTGAGTTAACTACCAACAAAACAACGGAATTGTAGATATGTGCAAACAAACATTAAAAGAAGTCGTGAAAGAGATGTGTAAAGCATTCCCTGGTGGTCGTTCAGCAATGGCGGGTGCATTGGGTATTTCTGAAACTACTTTCAATAACAAGCTGTATGAGAAAAACGGCTGTCGCTTCTTTGAAAATGATGAACTAGAAGCGATTGAAGAACTATCAGGCACTAAGTTGCTGGTGGAATATCACATGGATCGTCACTCAATGGTTCCTGCAACTAAAGTCGAGCCTGAGAATTTAGATACAGTCGAACTCTTTGAAATACACATGAATCTTGGCGCTATGCAAGGTGCCTTATCTGTACTGATTCAAAATAGTATTTCCGATGGTGTTCTTACTGACGAGGAAATTAAGGAAATAGATCGCAAATTAGCAAAGGTGTTTGGTTACGCGGCAGGATTTATTGAGTCATTAAAAACGGTATATGGAATTAAACGATGATGAGCATAGCTAGAAAGGGTGACGCTCAGGATATGCGGTCCCGAGCGTCGAGTGCTAATAACAACTTGTGTGGAGTAACTAGCATGAGCAGTGTAACGAATTTACGCGGTAGAGCGCAAGTACGCGCTTCAATCCGTAATAACCGTTTCGTCTATGAGATTAAATTACCAGACGGTTACCAAGAAACCAACTACCCATTTATGCAGTGGTTGGTAGATGATTTTAATGCCAATTGCGGGAGAGGGGAGCATGTCCAATGAAGACGCCAATAATCTCAATCGCATTTATCTGGATAAGCGCGGTATTCGCGTTCGTGTCATACGTTATGACCGTGTCAAACAGTGGGTCATATTCCTGCGTGACGGCTATGAACATGAATGCTTCGCCCCTTTGTACAGATTTAAAGCTGAATATACACGAGTCGAATAGGTAACAGCATGAGCGTAAAACTATCAAGTTATGTATGGGATGGCTGCGCAAGTGCAGGTTTGAAAATAACCTCTGTTGCGATAATGGCCCGTCTCGCTGACTTTTCAAATGATGATGGTGTTTGTTGGCCATCAGTACCGACAATTGCTCGTCAAATTGGTGCGGGTGAAAGCACTGTTCGTACGGCAATAAAAGATTTAGAAAAGGATGGATGGTTATCCAGAGAAAAGCGCCGTAAAGGTAACCGCAATGCGAGCAATATCTATCAATTGAATGTTGATAAATTAGCTTCAGCGGCAATGGCTGCACTTTCTCAACCGTCAGCTTCTGATACATCAAATCCTGACGTATCAAATTCTGTTGCATCAAAATCTGTCCCGTCAGAATCAAGCAAAAATAACCGTTTTGACCCGCCAGAATCTGGGGGCGATCCGTCAGTAACTTCAATACATGATCCATCAGTAACTAACTCTTCGTCGCAGAATTCTAGCGAATCCAGCGACCAGTCAAAAATTGATTTTTTAAATCGTTACCCAGAGGCGGTGATTTACAGCGCTAACTTCCAGAAATGGGGCTCAAGCAATGACATCAAGTGCGCTGAATGGTTGTTTGACCGCAAATGCGAAGTTTTCAAAGACTTAGGGCTCAAAGCTCCTAAGGAGCCTAACTTCACCGATTGGGCTAACGAAGTTCGCCTGATGGTCAGTGTTGACGGGCATAGTCACAAAGAAATTTGCCAATTCTACAAGCGTGTTACCCAAGACGATTTCTGGAAGAAAAACGTTCAGTGCCCAAGAACACTGCGCAACCAATGGGATGACCTCTCATTGCGTTTATCTGGTGAGCAAAAAGTGAAAGTCGATGCAGTTGAGCGTGATGAAGCATTTACACGGATCATCGGTTCCCGTTCAAAACCTCAAAACCGCACCGAGGAAATCGCAAGTGAACTGGCGGGTAAATCAGGTGTTCGTCGCATGACTGATTTTGTAGGTCGTAAGGCATGGGCGGGTATTTGGCAACAGGCAGCCGAACAAGCAGCAAAGGAGATGACAGTATGATTTCTTCACAGAAACGTCGGTATACCGAATTCACAACGCACTTCAAGGGTAGACCTTTTAGTCGTGATGATTTGTTCAACGAGTTCAATATGAAAAAGCACTCTGGAGCGACAACTATCATCAAATTTCTAATCAACTATGGCTTGGTGTATCAAGGCAAAGATGGTCTTTATCACGTATCTGATGATTGTGAAAAAATGCTAAGGGATGGGAAGTTTCGTTCTCATGATACTTCAGCGAGTTCAAATGGGATTGTTGCTGAGACAGCTTTGTCCGCTTTAGTTCGACAGTTTGATGCTTTATTGGCAGGGGTAAGAGCATGAGCATATCACTTATATTGCCATTTCCACCAAGTGTTAATGCATGTTGGCGTAATGTGAATGGTAGAACGCTAATCAGTGAGAAGGGCCGTAAATTTCGTGGCAGTGCGATTGTCGCTATCTATGAGCAATTAAGGCGTAAACCGATAGCGATAACAGAGCCCGTTACAGTAAAAGTAAAAATGTATCCACCAACGAACCACAAACGGGACATAGATAACTATTTAAAAGCACCATTCGACGCATTAACACATGCCAATATTTGGAAGGATGACGACCAAGTCAAGCGAGTTGAGATGGAGTGGTGTGAAGTGGTCAAGGGTGGGCGCTTTGAAATATCAATCAGTTTGCATGAAAGCGTAAGTACGGTTGCGTAAATGTGGGGAATAGAATGAGTTACCAATGGATATTAACTCCGATCATCGTTCCTGAAATTAACGCTGTGATATTTAAACCAGGAGCGAATTTGAACACATTCGCTGGCAGGATGTTGCTCATGACACTACCCGATGAACTAAAAAATAAGCCATCAGGCTTTATCTCACTTTCTGACCAAAGCTTCAGCGACGTGATGAATGAGATTGAGGTATTAAAGCCAGCACTAAGGCTATCTGTAGATCCTGAGCCACCAGCAAGCCTTATGCTAAAGCCGAAGCTGCAGCGCTGGACTAATGATAAATACCTGCAGTGGGTAAAATCACAGCCGTGTTGTATCTGTAACTCTATCGCGCATGATGCACATCATCTAATAGGCCATGGTCAGGGTGGAATGGGCACTAAAGCCCATGATTTGTTCACTATCCCATTGTGTCGAGTACATCATGATGCATTACACCATGATCCAAAAGGGTGGGAGAGCGAGCACGGAAGCCAGTTGGTTTTGTTATTTCGATTCCTAGACCGTTCAGCGGCGCTGGGTGTTTTCGGTTAACGTAGGGTGCGGCCTACTAAAGAGGTATTAAGTGATTTATCCATTAACAACAGGTAAAGGCGAAGAGCATTTTAAATTACGTACATTGGAAAGTGTGTGGATCCGTGGGCGTTTAAAAATGTGGGGACGATGGGCGGCATTTAGCAAGGTACCAGATGCAGCAGGCATGTTTAATCAGCTATTAGAAGAACCAACAATTACCAAAAAAGCCTTAAAAGATGCAATGAAGAGAATGCGCACATCTGGTCTATCCAAAGAAACGTTATTAATGTTCTTGGAAGAGTTTAAAGATAAAAAGGCACTCAGTAGCATGTGGTTCTGTTCGGATGCTGAAGGCGGCAAAATGGATAAAGTCATTTGTGAGGTTATGAAAGCTGATGCTGGATTGTTGGATATCCTAAAAGAGCATTATGTTTATAAAAAATCCAAGTATAAAATTGCGCTAGAGCTTTTCGAACAAGACGGTCGTTATTGTTTGCGTACATACCAAGACAGAGTTAAAGCATGGATTAGTGTTGCTGAGTTTATGCTATATCGTCCAATGTGCGATGAATTCGACCATAAGTATCATTACGGTGAATAAAGCTTGACTATTTTACCGATAAAGTTATAGTTTTCATATATGCTGCGCGGAGCTTTAAACGCAAAGCAGAAAACGAATTTAAGGCCTCGCAATTGCGGGGCTTTTTTATTGCCTCATTATTTAGTCTTTATTAATATTAGCTTCCTAAATTAAATAGATATCTGATGTTTATATTTAATGGAGGATAATTAAATGAGTAAATCATTTTCAGTATTGCTGGCTATCTCAATTATGGTTGTATCGAGCAGTACTTTAGCAGCGGAAAGAAGCCTAACTAAGGAAGAAGAGATTAAGGTAACTAGCTTAATAAAAAAACACCTTAAATTACCAGCATCTGCAAAGTTCAACCTCGGGAAAATGATTGCTAATCCGTATGATGCATACTGCGGTTCAGTCGCTAAATCAAATAAAGAGGCAACTCCTTTTATCCTTTCAATGCCAGAGCCCATAGATCACATTGACTTACGCCGAGTTGTCCTTGTTGGTGATAATGAATATAAGTATCGCAGTGTTATTGAGCAATGTGCAGAGTATGGGTACAAAGTGAATTAATAGTCCTGAAAAGAATGCCTACCCGAAGTGGAAATGTTCCATAGCCCCTTAATCGTGATTGTGCTATAGACCAGTCAGTAATGTCGGGTTTTTTGCTTTTGATATGTACAATTCTTTACAATGCGTAAAATGTTGCTACCTTTATATAACAACCAAGTAGTAAACAATTGTTAGTCATAAAGGGATTGTATTTATGGGGATCTTTAATGTATTACAGGTAGCGGTAGCTGCACTGGTATTAGTTCTTCTATTTGTTGCTATTCCACACTGGATAAGGTGAATATTCTACAATTAGAGCTAGTTGGCTACATTAGATGTATACATTATCTTTATGTGGATATTTGATGCTGCTTTAGTTACAATTTACCTTATGGAACCTTGTTTATGAGTCGGGATTTGTGAAAGCAGTTAATCGTTTTTTAGATTTTATGGTTGGAATGCAATATTTAGTGGTGATTTTTGTCGTTTCATTGCTGGTCTTGTTTGTGGAAAACTTGGCATAACATTAACCCCAAATAATATTTTCAGATAGATGAATAGTACCCCATACAAGATGTCACCAGTGCAGGGTGATTAAATTGCATAATTTTTAAGAGGTCGCCTAGTGCGGCTTTTTGTTTTCTGAGGCCCAATAATGCAAATATTTGCTGAATTAGTTGTTCAGATCTGCTAGTGAATTACCAACCGAAGATTTAGTTGCTAGAGAAGTCATTGTACTTAACTCGTGTGAGGCTTGCATATAGGCTACATTCAGGTCGATAAAGATGAAGAGGATTGTTTTACCAGAACTTACTATGCGCCTACTGAGATAATATGTCCTCATTGTTTCTATGTTACGTGGTCACGTTTACCAGATGGTATCGCACTGGGTAACAAGTTCGATGATAAACATTACATGAATCGCTATTGTTGTGTATGCTTTATGCTATTATTTAAAATAAAATTTGCTATCTTAGAGTTTATGTGGCTTAATCAGCTCATCGGTTTGGAAGTACAGGCCTATTTATGCTAGTCAGTTTAAAGATTTTCACCATTTAGCGTTATCTAAGATACCTCTTCATTGCGAATTCCTTCTAATTAATTCCCATAAGTAAAAATAAAAAACAAACCTCATTTATGCCTTATGGCAATCAAAAAAAATTAAAGGAAATTCTATGTCTAATACAATGACTGGTTCAGTAAAATGGTTTAACGATAATAAAGGTTTCGGATTTATCACTCCAGCAGATGGCAGTAAAGATGTCTTTGTTCATTTTTCTGCGATTCAGAGCGATAGCTTCAAATCTTTAATTGAAGGACAACAAGTTTCATTCACAATTGAGAATGGAATGAAAGGTCCTGCTGCTGGCAACGTGGTGGCGCTTTAAAAACATTATAAAAATCTATCTCTATTTTAAATGCCCTTGCTGTAGAGGCTCCCAATATAGAACTTCACAGTTTGATATATCGGTCAGCAATCCACATGGTGCAAAATGTATTTTTTGCAAAAGTGTGATGAAAGCACAGGCATGTTAATAGCCAATTAGGTTATTACTTAAAACCTCGCAATGCGGGGTTTTGTCATATTTGAAGCTAATGGAACGTATTTGTTCTGTATTGTGTGTTATGATGGGATTCGCATATACCTCATTGCAATAATAGCAGATCTTGCACCCGCTAGATTTTATCTAAAAAATAGATGCGGTATCCAAAGGAAGTTATTTCCTAAGGGATCACCTATGAACCTACCGACACTTTCTCAGCGAATTTTATCGTTTGCACAAAATGCCTTATCCATTACAGGCTTGCTTCTGGCGACAGTGGCATTGGTTTACTGGATGTAAATTTATTCGGTCGTTGTCTTATTGGACTAGTAATTAGTCTTAGCAAAATTAAAACTCGAGGTCAGATGCTTCGATGACAGTTCATGCTAGTTACAAATCCTTTGTAAAATGAAATGGATACATATGAATTATTATATTCAGACGATAATGAAGCTACGGGAAGATTATAAAATACATAAAGTTGGATGCAAAAGTATGCCTATGGCTCTGAATAGGCTTTACCTTGGTAACTTTTTTAATGTTATACAAGCGATTCAGGCAGCTAAAAACTCAGGTTATACAATTGTGAAAACATGCTCGTGTTGCGTTGACAGTAGTGTAAGGCATTAAGTTACAAGCAAAAGATAAGTCGCCAAGTGCGACTTTTTTATTTTCTGCAACGACAAGGCAACTTCAAGAGGTAGGTTTGCTGTTCTTGAAATCAACCCTCAAAGTTGGAAGTTACCTTTTCATTGTGGAGAGTACCAAGGCTGATTGGCTAACTCGCATGGATTATCTGCACTTATCAGGATAGAAGCATACACGCCATGGGGAACCTGAACGCATAAACTCTCAGCATATGTCTCTACAACGCCATTTCGAAAAACAAAAAACTCCAAAAATTACTCCAAGGGCTGGGCGTTGCGTGGTTTTTTTAATCTAATTTATTAGAATGTGTAGCGTTCATTTATAGGGCTAGCAAATAAAGTTCAATATTATTAATATGAGTTCAGCATTATTATATATTAATTTAGTCGTATAAGTGATTTCATATAAAGGTGGCAATGATGGTTAATGTTTTTTCATCTAAAGATATGAGTAACGCTTCAGATAAAAAAATCGTTGTAGGTATTAGCTCATGTTTATTGGGTGACAGCGTCAGATTTGATGGTGGTCATAAACGTTTCCATTTTGCTGTAGACGAGTTATCCGATTATTTCGAATACAGACCAACGTGTCCAGAAATGGCTATCGGCTTGCCAACACCCAGACCAGCATTAAGGTTAGTTAAGTCGGAAGAGAACAGTGTTAGACTCAAATTCAGTAATGGTTGTGAAGGTGATTTAACTGAAAAAATGGTACAGTTTGCAGCTGAACACTTGGGCAAGTTTTTTAATTTAAATGGTTACATTGTATGTAAAAACTCACCAAGTTGTGGTTTGGAAAGAGTTCGGGTATATGATTTCGTTGGTAATGGCAACAAAAGATCGGGAATCGGTCTTTTTACTGAGCAATTACTAAAGATGATGCCCTGGTTACCAGTTGAGGAAGATGGCAGATTAAGTGATCCTCATATTCGAGAAAACTTTATTATACGAGTATTTGCTCTTCATGAGCTAAATGAAATAAGGACAAACTCATTTAATCGTCATTCATTAATAGACTTTCATGCGCGATATAAACTCCTTTTGTTAGCTCACTCTCAGCCCCTTTATCGGGAACTTGGTCGCTTTGTGGCTAGGAATGCTGAATGGAAATCACTCGATTCTTATTTTGATGAGTATCGAAATAAACTTATGAGTTTATTGCAACACCAAGCTACTCGGCGTAATCACACTAATGTACTTATGCATATTCAAGGTTATTTTAAACGTCATTTAACATCAAGCCAAAGGCAGGCATTAAGTAAGTTAATTCTAGAATATCGTCAAGGAACACAACCTTTATTAGCTCCAATAACATTAATAACGCACTATTTATCTGAATATCCAGATAATTATTTGAATAATCAAAAGTACTTTCATCCTTACCCTCAGGCATTAAGGCTACGTTATGGACTATAATATTAAAAATTATTATTCAGTATTTTAAAGTTACTTACATATTCGGTTATTCTGAATAATTGAATTTTGAGTCATAGGGTTATGGTAGCACGAATAGTCTGGTTGAACTAAACCAGCTATCCTTTCAAGAGGTCGCCTAGTGCGGCCTTTTTCGTATATAGCCCTCGCAAATCACTATCAACATGCTTAATTACTGTAATGACCTTGCGACTGGCTACCTATTAACTAAACATCGGAACACTCCGCAGGGGGTGGATATGCGTATGCCTGAAAAGTATTCAAGCCCCGCTGCAATCATATGGGGTGTTCTAACATCCATATTTGGTATTTTCACACTAGATCAATGGGCTGTAATCGTGGGTATTTTATGTACGGTTGGTACTTTTGCTGTGAATTGGTACTACAAACGGAAAGAATTCAAATTAAGAGAGGCTAACAGTGGCAAAAATACCAAATAAAATTCAAATGGCTGCTGCTGGTGGCTTGATGGCCTTAACTGTTGCGATGGTTACTGAGTTTGAGGGATATGAGCCCAAACCTTACCGTGATGTGGTGGGGGTGCTAACTGTATGTTATGGGCATACAGGTTCTGACATTATCCCCACAAAAACATACACAAAAGCCGAGTGCGATGCGTTGCTAGAAAAGGACTTGGCAATTGTCGCTAAGGCTGTGAACCCTTTAATTAAGGTTGATATTCCTGATTACACCAGGGCGGCACTGTACTCATTTACATATAACGTCGGAACAGGGGCATTCTCACGTTCTACGCTACTTAAAAAACTCAATGCTGGTGACCAAGCTGGCGCATGTAATGAACTTAAACGCTGGATATATGCAGGGGGTAAGCCGTGGAAAGGGTTAATGACAAGACGAGAAGTAGAAAAAGCCGTATGCCTTGGCGAGTTCGCTTATGCATATCCGCTTTCATTATCGGGATCCCCTTCTACTTGGCAGCTGGCGTATATGTACTTAGAGACGATACCTGCGGTGGTACTGACAAGGTAAGCCTAGAAAAGCGCTGCCAAAGTGCGGTTAATCACAACAAAGCCCGTCAGGTTAACTTATGAAGATAGATAATTCATTCTGGTTATTTCTTATGGTTGTCGGCCTAGGCTTCTGGGCTGTTACTGAATATGAAAGCAATTCACTGCTGAAAGATGACAATTTTAAGAAAAGCAAAATCATTGCTACACAGTCGCTTCAATTCAATCGGTTTAATCAAATAGCCACCATAGCTTATCGCTATGGCATTCAGGCAGAAGCCAAATCACAGGAGAAAGTCATTGAATATCGAGAAATACTCAAAAAAGAACTTACTTGTGATTTACCTGTGCCTCAGCCTATTGCTGATGGGTTGCTCAAGTACACCTACAAATTACGGTCAATGTACGCCGATCCCCAAAACACTAACGGAACCAGTGCTAGTACCACTACCACCAGCACCTTAACTTATTGCCAAGCGGTACTATGGATTGACCCTTTGTTATCAGCGTTAGATAAGGCCAATGGGCAATTAAGGGGAATACGAGACATTGACGCAGAGAGAAATAACTTAAAACCACATTAGAACGAGGTGTTTACGTTAATACCAATCAGTAAATGCTCTTGCCAAAAAAATTAAACTTATGAAGGTAAGAGTGCTTAATAAGTAAATGGAAAACTTTAAAAAAAGCGTCGTTATATCTGGTTGTTTTTTATCTTTACTAATAATGAATAGAATGCAGACAAGGATAGGGATAGATATGAGTAAGAGCGCAGCGGGGTAAGTATACATAGATTTTAGTGCAGCTCTCTTTGCAATGGAAATATTATTAAATAGTAAAGTATATTTTTAACAATAAAGCAATTCGTGAAATTTAGGCGGAAGGGCAAAAAAAGCCTACACAGCGGTAGGCTAAAGATGTTGCTTATACAATTGAATATCACTTTAAACATAGTAGGAATTTCAAAGTATGCAAAGTTATTTCTAAATATTTTCAGCTGATAGCGGATTAAGTGAGCAAAGATTTTGCAATAGAAGGGCTTTTTAGTGACAAAAAAATAGCCCACATACCGACAGGGAGGGTGGGCATAACAGTATACACAGCTAGATTGATTATTATTATATCTTCTTTTTTAGAATAGTATATTAATCGATGGACTAATGTAATTAAGTGAAACTAAATATTACAGTCCTAAGAAATCAGGGGTGTTTTTATATCAATAGGAGAAATACTATGGCAGCACAAGGCTTCAATAAACCTGAACAGTTCCGTGAAGAGTTGGATAAAAGCATCCCGAAAGAATAAAAAAAAGCTTACACAGAGGTAGGCTAAAAGATGTTGCTTTATACAAATGAATATCAGCGTTAAGCCTAGCAGGTTATTTCAAATGCGCAATTATATTGGTGATTATCAAATGACATAAAAAAAGCCCCTCTATAGAAGGGCATATCTAATGGAAATGTAGCTTTATCATTATTGTTGTAGGAGCAGTCATCCTTAACCAGCGGCAAGATATTATCACCACTTATTACTTAATCCAAATCGGAGTACAGCCATCAGCTAATCACTGGTGGCTTTTTCATTTGTTGAGGAAAATAAAAATGCCCCAATACTGAGGCGAAGTAAAACGAAGCAATAGTTTGAATACACTATCAGCATAGATAGTTTAAAAAGTTTTCACACGAATAAAGTGTAAGCAAATACGGAAAAGAAAATACAAAAATGAGTGTCATTAAATGCACAAAGAAACACTAGAAGAATAAATATATCCTCTAGTGCTTTATGTATGGAAGTAGGCTTTTTACTGGGCTGCTCTTTGTATTGCCTCTCCTCCAGCCTCTATGTCTTCACCAACACCTTTAGTTGTGTTACAGGCGGTTAATGTGAAAGCAACAGCTAATGAGCAGATGAGGAAACTGATTTTTTTCAACATATTATCTTCCTTTTAGTGTGAAGTTATAAGTTACAAAAGATCATTTTTAATTATAGCAGAACAATTTGACTACCATTTTTATCTGCATAGAGCTGTAATACTAGTATTAAGCCATCATGTCTATGTGGGATTAGTGTGGTTAGCGATACCTGACAAAAGAAAATGAGCTGCTATATTTTAAGTGTTAATACTTGCTTTGGTGACTAATCAACATTAGCAATAAAGGGTACACTCTATGATATTAAAAGAGCTATTTATCCGTATGCTTCATGTTTTCCAATATTTAGTGGTTGGTTTTCTCTTATTATTAACATCAATAGCCATACCAAACTGGTTAGGTAAGGCATCAGTCTTTTTTGTTGGGTAGAATCTAGTAAGTGAGTAGCATTTAGGGAGGTTGTCATGGCAGGTAGTGAAGAGGACGATATTAAGTATTTACCATGGACAGGTGCGGCTTTGAAAGTAGCCTTGATAATGACAGTCGAAGCTATGAAGTTAACGCCTGAAGAGGCAGAAAGGAAAAACATTACTGTTGTAGTTGGTCCGTATGCTCGCCCATATAAGGAAATAATGGCCATAGCTGAAGAGTATAGTGAAAGAGAAATTCCTAAATCAATGCGCGATATGCCGCTGGATATTAAAGAGTAGAATTATTTTGGCGAGAGCATTTATACTGTATGTAATTGATGCTCTTAAGGTGATGATATGAGTGATTTTGTAATTTTTATTTTAGTTCTATTTATTTGCATATCCTTGATTCGACATCAAATAAACTCAATGGTCACTTATAAACACTTTTTGTTATTCTTTATTGGCATTTCAATAGCAATGGTTGTCTATATTGTAAATGCTATGTATTCGTGGCTGAAATTTGACCTTCCTTTGGATTACTGGTTAGTTCTTACTTTATCGACAGTGCTTATAACTTCAGTATTTTCTCTCATTAGAATATTTAGAGATTGATTTTATTTAATTCTACAAATGCTATTCATTGAGTAGCATTGATAGAGTTATTACTGATAGTCTCACAGCTTACATTGAAATTCATTTTTCTGGAGGCCGTATGGCAACGTTAATGTTCTTTGAAGAAGTCTTAAAAGACCAAGGTAATAAAACCTCAGTTGAATTAGAGGTTGGTCGGTCATCTTATTATGATGAAGATAGTATTTATTTTGTAATTGATGGTAAGACAGTGATTATTGATAGAGAGCAGGCTAAGCGTTTTGTTAGTGCAGTGGCAGATGTTGGTTGCTACTTAGAGTTAAATAAATAACCTGCTAAATTAAAAGTAATGGTTTCTTTATGATGGAGAAGGCTATGTCAGAAACAATGCAAATTGTTGTTGATGATGTTGAAGTTACTGTTAAATGCAAAGTGGAAGTTACCCCAAGCGGTAGGCAGGTATACAAGCCCATAATTGACATAGCAAACTTAATTGAAGTGACGAAGGCTCCGACTTACTCCCTCACTTTATAACCAAATAAGTACTAATAACACTTTAAATAGCCATCAGTTAGCCGCTGGTGGCTTTTTTGTTTGAGGCGACTGCATGGAACTTAAACCAAAAGTAGTGAGATTAATAACAACTATTACTGAATATCAGTGTGATAAATGCAAAGAAGGCTTAATGATTAGAGACAGGGGATGTAATGATATTCAACTCACATCCCCACCTAGATTTAAGCACATTTGTACTAAGTGTGGTTCGACTGATTGGCTTTCTGATACCTACCCGTTAGCTAACAATTCTTACAATCCATCTGATGAAGTTTCAGAGAGCGACGCTGAACGAATAACACAGCTTGAACAGACGATACTTAATATGGGAAAGCAAATCGAACGACTATCACAAGATGTGCAATCAGCTAAGTCAGGGTGGCTGTAATGCCACAACGTATACCTCGCGCTTGCCGCAAGCATGGCTGCAGTAAAACAACTACAGACCGAAGCGGATATTGCCAAGACCATATTAATTCAGGGTGGGAAAGTCACCAAAAAGGACTAAGTCGACATCAACGTGGCTATGGCTCTAAGTGGGATAAGATTCGCACCCGAGTTCTGCAGCGTGATAAATATTTATGCCAAGAGTGCATTAAGTCAGACCGAGCAGTAGAAGCTAAGACCGTCGACCATATAAAGCCAAAGGCTCATGGGGGAACTGATGATGACAGCAACCTGCAATCACTCTGTTGGCCATGTCATAAACGCAAGACTGCAAGGGAGTAAGTTAAGTGGAAAAACAACAGGTTAAATTATCAAAGTTATATAAAGGTGGAAAATGGATGGGTTATGGCCTCTCTGTTGATGGCCAGTTGCTGTCAGGTCAAATAGATCTAAGCATAACAACTACCCCACCAGGCCAAAACAATTTAGTCGTTGTGACATTAGTATGGCAACCCTCATTGATTACTGATGCACCTGATATCCACTTAGATTAATTACCATATGAAACTATCACTATAGGGGAGGGGGGCAAATCTCTAAAAACTTTCGCCCAAAGTACCGACGCCTAACCTTTTGTTACATCGCCGCAGGTTAGAAAACTTTTTTTTGGGGTTACCCCAACGCTCATTAATAGGAGGTGTCTATCATGGCAGGACCGCCAAAAACCCCGTCACACCTGCAATTAGTGAGGGGTAACCCGTCCAAACGACCCATTAATAAAAAAGAACCAAAACCCCCATCAGGGGTACCCCCAACTCCGAAGTATTTTGATAAGCGCGGTAAGTACTGGTTTAAGAAAATCGGGGAAGAACTCAATGCGCTTGGTGTAATGAGCCAACTCGACTCAAAAGCGCTTGAATTACTGATTGAGGCGTATGTTGAGTATCGGCATCACTGCGAAATTTTGGAGGTTGAAGGTTATACATACAACACAACGTCTATGACGGGTGACACAATTAAAAAGGCGCACCCAGCAGCAGCAATGAAATCAGATGCATTTAAGCGCATCAGGGCTATGCTCGGTGAATTTGGCATGACTCCAGCGGCCAGATCCAAAGTCACTATAAACACACCTGCCGAAGAAGACCCTTTCGAGGCATTTTTGAAAAAGCGCAAATGATGAATGGCAACCGTAACAGATGGAATTCAGTACGCCGAGCAGGTTGTTGCTGGAGAAATTGTTGCGTGCGAACTGGTGCGTTTGGCGTGCCAGCGATTTTTAGATGATTTAGAGCATGGGCCTGAGCGCGGTATCTATTTCATTGAAGAACGCGCACAGCACATACTCGACTTTTATAATTTTATCCCGCATGTCAAAGGGGCATTGGCAGGTAAGCCGATTGACCTAATGCCTTGGCATGTCTTTATTTTGATTAATATATTTGGTTTTGTGATCCCATTAATTGATGAACTAACGGGTGAGCAAGTACTTGATGATGACGGCGATACTGTTCTTGTTCGGCGATTTAGAACCGCTTTCAATGAAGTGGCGCGTAAAAATGCCAAATCAACATTATCAAGCGGCATCGGTTTATACATGACTGGTGCTGATGGTGAGGGTGGTGCTGAGGTTTATTCTGCCGCAACAACTCGCGATCAGGCTCGTATTGTGTTTGAAGATGCCAAAAATATGGTCAAAAAGGCAAAAACGTCATTGGGGCGGCTTTTTGAGTATAACAAGCTAGCGATTTACCAAGAGCGTACAGCCTCTAAGTTTGAACCGCTTTCCAGTGATGCAAACAACCTTGATGGATTAAATATTCACTGCGGGATAGTGGATGAACTCCATGCCCATAAAACCCGTGATGTATGGGATGTACTTGAAACAGGAACAGGCGCACGACTGCAGTCACTTTTATTTGCAATAACGACCTCGGGTTTTAATAAGGAGGGGATTTGTTACGAGTTGAGAGACTACGCCATTAAGGTGCTAACAGGGGTTGTTGAGGATGATACCTTTTTTGCCATTATTTATACCCTTGATGAAAATGATGATGATTTTGACGAGTCAGTTTGGATAAAAGCCAATCCTGGTCTCGGAGTTTGTAAGCGTTTTGATGATATGAGGCGGCTTGCAAAGAAAGCGAAAGAGCAAGTTGCCGCTCGGCCTAACTTTCTCACTAAGCACCTAAATAAATGGGTGAATGCCGAATCCGTTTGGATGGACATGAGCAAGTGGGAAAAATGCCCCGAGAATGCGCCTGATGATGAACTGAAAAACTACCCTGTTTGGATTGGTGTGGATTTATCCAGCAAAATAGACGTGACTGCGGCGATTAAGGTTTATGAAGATCTCCGTGGCCAATTACATATTAAGTGTAAGTTTTGGTTGCCCGAAGACCGCATTAAAGCAGCCCCTAAACATATTGCTGAACTTTATCGCAAATGGGCTGATATGGGGTTCCTTGAGCTGACGGATGGTGAAGTGATTGACCATGATATTATTAAGGCCGACATACTTAAGTGGTGTGAAGGTGATGAGGTGCGTGAGTTAGGCTTTGACCCGTGGAGCGCAGTCCAGTTTTCACGTCGATTAGCTGAAGAGGGAATGCCATTAGTTGAGGTTGCCCAAACAGTGAAAAACATGACTGAAGCAATGAAGAGTGTACAGGCGGACGTCTATGCGGGTAAGTTTCATCACGATCATAATCCCATGATGGCATGGATGCTCTCTAACGTTACCGTTAAACCTGATAAAAATGACAATATTTTCCCTAATAAATCAACACCTGAAAATAAAATTGATGGACCATTTGCTTTATTTACGGCAAAAAGCCGTCAATTGGTGGGTGGCGGTGAGCCACAACAAAATTTATCCGATGTGTTAGCGACTCGCGGGTTGCGTTCTCTCTAAGGAAATCCAATGAAATTTTTAACAATTACAGCCTTATTGGTTGGGATTGCGGGTGCCTGCTTGCTGTCGTTTGGCACTTGGCTAATTTACTCCCCCATTGGTTATATCACTGCGGGGCTGTTATGCCTTTTATGGTCCTACTTGGTTTCTAAGTCGATGGGCCAGCCGAAAAATAGTAAGGGGTAACTATGTTTTTTCCTGGTCTATTTCGGAAATCCAGCGAGGGGATGACCTCTCATGAACTGAGTGAGCTCATCGGTCTTTCTTATAATACCTATTCGGGGCGAAAGGTCAGCTCACAACTTGCCATGCAGCTAACCGCAGTATTCGGTTGTGTTCGTGTTCTGGCTGAATCGGTAGGGATGTTGCCGTGTTCTTTGTATGAACAATTAGAGCGGGGGAATCGACGCGCCACTCGTGAGCGATTGAATAAGCTATTGTCAGTGAAACCGAATAACTACATGACTCCGCAAGAGTTTTGGGAGTTATTGATTGCGTGCTTATGCTTGCGAGGGAATTTTTACGCTTACAAAGTTTATGCATTGGGTGAAGTCGTCGAATTATTACCCTTAGACCCCAGCTCTGTAGTGCCAAAGTTAAACAGTCAGTGGGAGCCTGAATATCAGGTGACATTCCCCAATGGGGATTGCAAAACACTATCACAGGCTGAAATTTGGCATGTGCGTATATTCACCCTGGATGGGTTGATAGGCTTAAGTCCTATCGCGTATGCAAAACAGGCAATTGGTCTTGGTTTGGCCACAGAAGAACACGGTGCTCGGTTATTCGGTAACGGCGCGGTAACGAGTGGTGTTCTTCAAACAGATCAGGAGCTTTCAGATCCTGCTTTCGACCGATTAAAGGCAGATTTTGAAGCGAATCACCAAGGACTTTCTAATTCGCATAAGCCCATGATTTTAGAGATGGGGCTGAAGTGGCAGCAAATCAGTTTATCTGCAGAAGACGCCCAATTTCTTGAAACGCGAAAATTCCAGCTCGAGGAGATTTGTCGTATTTTCCGCGTCCCTCTACATCTAGTGCAGAACACCGATAGGGCCACATTTAATAATATTGAAAACCTTGGGATAGGGTTTATCAATTACTCGTTGGTTCCCTACCTTATCCGTATAGAGCAACGTATCAATATTGGTTTAGTTAAATCAAGCAAACAGGGTGTTCTCTACGCCAAATTCAATACAGGCGCACTGCTTCGAGGGGATATGAAATCCCGATTTGATGCGTATGCAACGGGTATCAACTGGGGGATTTATTCACCGAACGAGTGCCGCGAGTTGGAAGAGCTCAATCCGCGTGACGGTGGCGACATCTATCTCACCCCATTAAACATGACCACAAAGCCAGAATCCTCAAAACAGGAGGGAAAAACGCATGTCGATGATGACCAAACAACGGCTTGATGTACCACTGAAAATTAAGTCAGTCAGCGACTCGGGAGAGTTTGAGGGCTATGGCTCGGTTTTTGGCGTGAAAGACAGCTACTCCGATATTGTGATACCAGGTGCTTTTCTTAACTCATTGAATCAGTGGAAAGAAAAAGGCGCACTACCCGCCATGCTCTGGCAGCACAAAATGTCTGAGCCTATTGGTATTTATACCGAAATGCGGGAAGACAGCACAGGGCTTTATGTCAAAGGGCGATTGCTCATTGATGACGACCCATTATCCAAGCGCGCGCATGCTCACATGAAGGCTGGATCATTATCTGGACTTTCTATTGGGTACATCCTCAAAGATTGGGAGTATGACCGCAATAAAGATGCTTTTCTATTGAAAGAAATCGATTTGTGGGAGGTCAGTTTAGTGACGTTTCCCTCAAATGATGAAGCCCGAGTCAGTGATGTGAAATCGGCATTTGCTCGAGGCGAATTACCCACACAAAAAAGTATTGAGCGAGTCCTGCGCGATGTTGGGCTTTCGCGAACACAAGCCAAAGCCTTTATGGCTAAAGGCTACGATGCACTTTCTCTGCGTGATGCTGAGCAAGAGGCTATCAACACATTGAAATCCATTTTTGATAAATAAAGGTACTATTATGGCTGTAGATCATAAAGACGTTAGTGAAGTTGCGCAGGAACTTAAAGGTAAATTCGAAGAGTTCACTCAAAAAAATGACAAGCGCATCGAAGCGCTTGAAGCTGAAAAAGGCAAACTTGCTGGGCAAGTTGATACGTTAAACGGCAAGCTATCAGAGCTGGATGAATTAAAAACCAGCTTAGAAGCTGAACTGGCTGAAATTAAGCGCCCTGATGGTAGCGGAACCGCGACAAAAGAGGTGACTGAGCATAAAGCCGCTTTTGAACAGTTTGTTCGTAAAGGTAAAGAAGACGGTCTTGCCGATTTAGAGCGTAAGGCCATGCAAGTGGGTTCTGATCCTGACGGTGGTTTTGCAGTTCCTGAAGAGCTAGATCGCAATATTATCAGTATGCTGCGTGATGAAGTGGTTATGCGTCAAGAGTGTAATGTTGTGACAGTGGGAACGACCAACTTTAAACGCTTGGTGAATCAAGGTGGAACGAGTAGCGGTTGGGTCGGTGAGGTGGATAAACGCCCTGAAACTAAAACCTCAAAACTCGCACCTATTGAGCCAGTATGGGGCGAAATTTACGGAAACCCCGCAGCAACACAAACTATGCTGGATGATGCCTTTTTTAATGTTGAACAGTTCATTACAGGTGAGCTTTCTACTGAATTCGCCGAACAAGAAGAGGCCGCATACACACATGGTGATGGCGTTAAAAAACCAAAAGGACTGCTGGCATACGGTAGTGACGACAAAGCCGATAAAGAGCGTGATTGGGGCACACTGCAGCATTTATTATTGAAAAAACCAACGGAACTTACCGCTGATGAAGTCATGAAGTTGATTTATACCATGCGTAAAGTCTATCGTTCTGGTGCTAAATTCATGATGAACAACAACACCCTGTTCCAAGTTCGTACGCTGAAAGATGCGCAAGGAAACTACTTGTGGCAACCAGGCTTACAGTTGGGTCAACCTTCTGCATTACTGGGTTATGGCATCGCAGAAAATGAGCAATTTTCTGATGTGGTTGCAGATTCAACACCGATTGCGTTTGGTAACTTCAAACGTTGTTACACGATTCTTGACCGTATTGGCGTCCGTATGTTGCGTGACCCGTACACTAACAAGCCATTTGTGCATTTCTATACCACCAAACGTGTTGGTTCAATGATGACAGATAGTAATGCGGTGAAGTTGCTGAAAGCACCAGCAGCAAAATAATCACAATGTTATCCATGGCGGCTTGATTGCCGCCTTTTTATTGGAGGCACCATGCCATTCCCGACTATCGATGAATTGAAGCGTCAATGCTATATCGATGGCGATCACGATAATGATTTGCTGCAGCAAAGTCTCTCATCAGCGATAGCCGAAGTGAAAAGGCTGACTAATCGAAATTTGTATGATGATGCAGTGCCAGAAAACGACCCTGATGGTTTACTGCTTACAGCGGACATTAAGCTAAGACTTATGCAAATGGTGGGTTTTTGGTATGAAAACCGAGAGGGGCAGTCATTACCTGAATCGCTTTGTAATGCTTTGCGCGTATATCGGATAAGGCCGATGCGGGGGCAAAAATGAAAGCAGGTTTATTGCGTCACATCGTTATTTTTCAGCGTAGTGAATTGGTTAAATTACCCTCTGGTGCTCGTGAAAATCAGTGGGTTGATATTGTTACAACGCGTGCGGAAGTTAAACCTATTTCGGGTCGTGAGCTTCTTGCGTCAGGTGCTGAAATGTCAGAAATAACGGTTCGTGTTTGGATGCGCTTTCGGTCTGATATTAATTCAACCTGTCGCATGGTTTTTAACGGGCTCAACTATGATATTCAATCTGCTATTCCTGACGTGAAAAACACCCGACTTGAATTGCTGTGTAAACAGGGGGTTAAGGATGATGGATGATTTTAATATTGATTTCAGTGGCTTTCTTGATGTGAGTAAAGAGCTTGAAGAACTCAGTAAAGCAGAAAGCACCAAGGTACTGAGGCAAGCGACTTATGCGGGAGCAGCCGTTCTGCGCGATGAAGTAAGGGCAAAAGCACCAAGGCGAACAGGAAAACTCGCTAGAAATATCATGGCCAGCAGCCAACGCAGCCGCAAAGAGGGTGAAGTCTCAGCGGGTGTGTATGTGCGCGGCAGTAATAAAGAGGGTACCAATAGCGATAATTCCATGAAAGCTAAGGATCCGCGCAATGCTTATTACTGGCGATTTTTAGAGGAGGGTACATCTAAAATGCCACCCGTACCTTTTATTCGTCCCGCGTTCGATAGCAAAGCAGATGAAGCCGCTAGTGCAGCTATAGAACGGATGAATCGTGCTATTGATGAGGTACTCAACAAATGACTGATGCAGACTTGTTCAAACTCTTAGATCCTGTATTGCCTGATAAGGTCTTTCCGCTCGTTGTTCCGCAAGATGCGCCAGCTATCAGTCCACCATGGTTAATATTCTCATCCTATGAAGTTGACGAGGATGTGTTCGCTGGGCAGGCTGAAACAATGACTAATATTCAAATTGATATTTATGCGAAAAGCCCTGATAAAGCTAGCGAAATACGGGATAAAGCATTTATGGCCATAAAAGTATTAGCACCAACAAATGTCTCCCGAAAATCTGATTATGAGTCAGACACGGCTCTACATCGTAAAACTTTAGAATTCCAAGTCTGGAATTAAACCTCAACTTACATCACGAGCTGCTTCGGCAGCTTTTTTTATGTCTATAGGAAACTGATTATGAGTAAACATGAAAAAACGCAAGGTACCAAAATCAGCGTTTCGAAATTGGCGGCAACAGATATTACTGCAGTCGAAACGGATTCGCTGCCAATTGATTGTACAACGAAAGAAATTAGCTACACGGGCGGGCAGAAAACAGATATTGACGTCACGGTATTCTGTTCAGATGACCAGGAGAATATAAATGGGCTAGCTGCGCCAGCAGAGGTGACTATCGGTGGACACTTTGCTGTTGATGAAGGGCAAGATGTATTACGCAAAGCATACAATGAAGATACCCTCCATGCCTTTAAAGTGGTATTTCCATCTGGTAATGGTTTCGCGTTTCTTGCTGAAGTTCGTCAAAACAGCTGGTCTGCAGCAACGAATGGCGTAGTAAGCGCATCATTCACGCTTCGACTAAAAGGCAAGACAACGCCATTAGTTAAAGGGAAGGTTGTTCCAGCAACACAATCATTACCAACAGGGGGCGGTAAGTAATGGCTAAAGTTAAAAAGTCTAATTTACGTAATTTAGCGCTCACCGCATCACAATCATTTCGGTCTAAAAAAGTGATTGTTCCTGAGTGGGGCGATCTGGAGGTGACTGTGCGTGAGCCATCGCTTCAAGCGCGTATTAAGTGCAGTGAATTAGTTGAAGTGAAAGAGGGCGAAGAATTAACATCCACTCAAAAATCCTTACGCAATATTGAAGGTGATGTTGCTTTATTTATTAATATTCTTCTTGAAGAGGATGGTGCACCCGTTTTCACTGAAGAAGATATCCCTGCCTTGTTGGAAACATACGGTCCAGTTCATGCGCGTTTATTATCAGAAGCATTTGCGCTAACCATTTCAGTCTTAGAAGCTGAAAAAAAGTAAAAGAACCAGAAACATTCTTTTTAATGACGTTAGCGCTCAGACTGGGGAAAACCTTAGCGGAATTAACATCCAGTCTGGACGCTAGCGAGCTTCGAATGTGGATGGCATACGACAAAATCAGCCCTATTGGGGATGGTCGTGGCGATATTCAAACAGCAATGATCACCTCTGCGGTGATGAATGCTGCAGGTGCGAAAGTCTCTCTACGGGACATGATTCCGATTTGGGATCAGGAAGTAGCTAACGAACCTACTAGTGATAGTAGCAATCAAGAGCCACTTGAAGCATGGTTGAGCAGCATGACTGAATAGTTATATAGTAGGCCCATTATTTATTAATGGAACTACTCAAATGAAAAAGTTACTAATTGCTGCCGCTATTGCTTCTAGCACTGTGTTATTCGGGTGTGGCGATTCAACTCAAAGTACAATAGAGAGAATTTCAAGCGAACTAGCAAATAATAAAAATATGACTCCATTCAATGTTGAATTTAAAAATTTAACATTTCACCCCTATTCATCTAAAAATAAAAATACTGGAACTCTTTGCGGAGAGATTAAATTAAGCCGAAAGCATAGTGAAGCCCCTCCAAACTCCCCAACATTGATTTATTTTTCTGAGGCTAGTGATGCCGAGCAAATAATTGGTGATGCAGAATATTCTAAATTTATATATGAGGTTATCAGTGACTCAATAGGAGAAAATGATTTTATTACAATTGAGGTGGTTCCTGCTTACAACGCGGAATTAGCAAATAGATGGGAAATGTATTGTAGAAGATTATAACGACCGCATTTGCGGTCTTTTTTTTGAGGCCGCAAATGTCTAAGTTACGAGAGTTAATATTAAAAATTACTGCTAATTCATCGGGTTTTCAGTCTGAGATTAGTAAGGCTTCTCGAATTAGTAGTGATTTTTATAAAAATGCGGCTAGTGGTAGCCGCCAATTACGACAAGAATTAGCCCAGCAAAAAAAGACGCTTTCTGAAATTAATAGTCAATTATCCAGCGTTGCTATGACTGCAAAAACTAGTGCGGGCGCGCTAGTTGGCTTTTTCTCGGCATCAGCAGCAATCTCAACAATTGATGAATGGGGGCAAATGTCAGCCCGTATCACAATGGCGCTAAAGTCAGTGGAGGGTTCAGCTCAGCGATATGATGAAATACAGCAGCGATTTTTAACTATCAGTAACCGCAACGGAAAGGCGATAGAGACAACCCAAGAATTGTATATTGGGACTGCATCAGCAATGAAAGAACTCAATTATAATACAACTCAAACTGTTGATTATATTGAATCAATGTCTTCTGCATTTACCGCTAATGCGACCAGCGCTCAAAAGACAGAATCAGCCCTTAATGCCATAAATAAAGCGACAATTGAAGGCAAGGTTGCAGGTGAAAACTGGAAAGCGATCATGAATGCCACTCCCTCTGTGCTGGTGGATATCGCTAAAGAGCTAGAGCGAACAAATGGCGGGATGAAAGTTACTGAAGGCCAAGTTAAAAAACTAGCAGCGGAAGGTAAGATATCCTTTAAGTTATTTGCAGATGCAATGATAAATGCCAAAAATGCGAATAATGAACTTGCTGATTCGATGGATAATACTGTCGCTGATGGTTTTATGCGAGTTGCTAACTCAGCAAAAAGCTATTTTGGTGAACTAAATAGAGGTGCTGGAGCGACTAAGTCTATATCTGCGGTTTTAGCTTCACTGAGTGATAATTTTGATAAAGTTGCTCTTGCTGGGAGTTTAATGGTTGGCGTAGGGCTTTCTCGTTATATTGGAAATTTAGCTTTGAACGTTAAACACTTAACGAAAGAAACAGTTAGCGGATATCTATCACAAGTTAATTATACAAAGGAGCAAGTTCGTAGCCTTGAAGTTACTCAGATGCGTATCAAAGATGAAAAACAACTACTTCTTGATACACGTCATTCGTTAGTGACTAAAAAAATGGTTGCAGCAACGGATAAAGAACGGCTAGTTCTTGATGGATTATTAGAAAAAAATACACGGAAATTAATAGCAGTAAATAATCAAGAAGTAGCAACCAATGAGAGGCTGGCTGCATCCAGAAAATCGTTAAATGGTTGGCGTATGGTAGGTAGTTCAATGCTTACTGGTGCTAGAGGGTTGCTATCTTTAGTTGGTGGTTTGCCTGGTCTCACTATGCTTGTTGCAGGAAGTTGGTATGCAGTTAAGCAACAACAAGAGGCCGCACATCAGTCAGCTCTTGAGTATGCAAGCACTCTCAAAGATATTGTTGCTAACACAAAAGATATGACGTTACCCCAAGCTTCCGATGAGATAGGTAAGGCACAAAAAGCTTTAGAAGCCCAATCAAAAGAAATAGATAAGATACAAAACAAGATTGATTACTATAAATCGTCAGTAGCAAAATATACCGTTTCATCATTTGATTTTAGACTTCCAGAGGATAAGCGCGCAGAAATGCTGCGCGTTGCAACTCAACAAGCAGAAAGGGCGCAAGTTGAAGAGTTGCGGTTAAGGGAGGAACAGCAAAAAAGGCAAGCAATTGTAAACTCTTTAAATTTGTTAACTGAGCGAGCTAATGAGTTACATCAGCAAGAAAATGACAACAAGCGCACTAAAATTAAGTTTATGGCGCAGGAGCTTGCTCAAGAGTCTGAATTTAATAGACTAATTTCACTAGGTAACAGTTTAATATCGAATAGGCAGCTTCTTGCTAAGGCTCCAGTCTCATTGCTTACACCAGAACAAATGGGGTTTTTAGATGGGGCCGCCCGAGAAGCTAAAATTGCAGGCCTTTCTCAGCGCGATCAACTTAAACAGCGTAGCCAATGGGAAGCTGAAAGTATGTTTCCTAATGATGATCGCTATGATTCCTACAAGAAACAGTACATCGATGACAAATTAAAGGCTTATGACGACCGCGAAAAAATGAATAATTCGCTTAAATCTGGCACGTCTTTAATGAAAGAAGCGGAGCGAGTCACTGAGCGCTATAAAGATAAAATGGCTGACCTCAGTGTTGCTACAGAGGTTCAGCGTATTCGAGCTCTGCAAGGTGAAAAAGCAGCAGCACTCTATGCGGCAGGTCATGAAACAGGGGCTAAATGGACGGATGAGCAGCGTAAGGCTATTCAATCCTCTTCTGTGCAGCTGGCGGAATGGACACAAAAAGCGGATGAGGCCGTTCGCAAACAGCGTGAAATGACCGATGCTTTAAAAGACCTTAAAGAGGCATCTAAGAAATATAATGACGATGCAGCTCTGGCACGAAGTACTGTCGGCATGGGGGATCGCCGTCGAGGTCTTGAAGAAGAGAAACAGCAAGTTGAGCGCGTATTCCGTAAAACAGATGGTGGTACAGAAGCCTTAAAAGCGCGGCAAGATGCACTTGATGCATTGAACCAGAAGTATAAAGAGGCTGTGTTAGCGGAAGCAGATTGGCGAGCGGGGGTAACAGCAGGTCTTGAAAATTGGGTGGATGATGCATCCAATTATGCAGGTCAGGCGGCAAGTGCAACTCAATCAGCTATGTCTGGCGCCGTAAGTAGTATTGCAGATATGTTAGTGTCAAATAAAGCTGATTGGAAAAGTTGGTATATTGACGTCTTGAAGAGTATAGACAAAGTCATTGTTAATATGGCTTTACTTCAGACAATGAAGGCTGCTGGTGGTTATTTTGGCGGTGGTTTTGGTAGCTTCATCAGTTCGATTATACCGAATGCCAAAGGCGGCGTTTATGATTCACCCAGCTTAAGCGCTTACAGTGGGCAAATTGTTAGCTCTCCGACTTTGTTTGCCTTTGCTAAGGGGGCGGGCTTGATGGGGGAGGCAGGACCCGAAGCGATTATGCCGCTGACTCGGGGCTCTGATGGCTCATTAGGAGTGCGTGTACTCGGTTTGGAAAATATTCAAAATGGGTCTACGGCTATCACTTCCAATAATGCTATCAACATTGATATTGGTGATATCAACCTAATTAGCGATGGTGCTAAAGAGCAGCAACCCCCTGTGGGTGATGTGAGTGGCGCTAGGCAGCAGCTCAAAAACGAAATTGTGAGCACAGTCAATGAACAAGCATCAAGAGAAGGCACACCGCTTTGGTTGTTAATTAATAGAAGAAGGTGATCTGTATGATTGAAACGTTCACATGGTGCCCTCGTATTAACGCCCAAATTGATACTACATTCAGAACCAAAAAGGCACAGTTCGGGGATGGGTATACACAAACGGCAGGCGATGGGATCAATACACGTTCTGATAACGCATCATTTGAGTTTGTAGGCAAAGAGGCAATGATCAAACAGATTGTTGCCTTTTTTGATCGCCATGAAGGATATAAGGCGTTTATCTTTACTCCACCATTGCGCGAAAAAGGGTTGTTCCGTTGTGAGGCATACAAGACATCGGCATTAGGTGCTGGTGTCTATTCTGTATTAGCAACATTTATTGAGGCTTTTAGTTCATGAATATTACATCAGACGTTCAAAAGCTAGAGGCGGGTAATAAAATTCAACTTATTGAAGTTGATGCCAGCGAGTTTGACGGGCCTGTATTGCGCTTTCATGGCTATAACCTACGACATACCCCGACTGAAATTGAATCTGCAGAGGATGAATTAAAACCTAAGTCGATTTGGTGGCAGGGCAATGAATATGGCGCATGGCCATATAAAATAGAGGGTATGGCTAAAAGTGGGGATGGGGCTCAAGCTCGGCCTAAATTGCAGGTCTCAAATGTGGATAGTGTTATTTCGTCATTGTGCTTACAGTTTGATGACATGGCAAAAGCGAAAGTCACTGTTTATGAGACGTTCAGCCATTATCTTGATGCAAAAAATTTCACGGAGGGCAACCCAACCGCCAACCCGAGTGAATTTTTCTCTCAGGTTTATTACATCGACCAAAAGACTAGTGAAGTGGCTGGCGAAGCGATTGAATTTGAGCTATCTAGCCCGTTTGATTTACAGGGAATTATGATACCCGTTCGCCAGATACATAACCTGTGTTACTGGTGCATGAAGGGGGATTATCGGAGCGGTCGAGGGTGTAACTATACGGGCAATAAGTACTTCAATGAACGGGGTGAGCCTGTCGATGATCCATCGTTAGATAAATGCGGTGGGCTTATCAGTGATTGTAAGAAGCGCTTTGGTGAGAATGAGCCTTTAGATTTTGGAGGGTTCCCTGCAGCAGGATTAATACGATGATCACAAAGAAATTAACCGAGGCGATATTTCAGCATATTAAGTTGGAATATCCCAAAGAGGCCTGTGGTGTTATTTGCCAAAAAAGCCGAGTCAAAAAATATTTCCCCTGCAGTAACCTTTCCGATAATCCCAACGAACATTTTGAACTTTCACCCGAAGACTATGCCATTGCTGAAGATTGGGGGGAGCCTATTGCAATTGTGCACAGCCATTGCGGGGATGGCGCTACGACTCAACCGAGCGAAATCGATAAATTACAGTGTGATGCAACGGGATTGCCGTGGGTTATTGCATCGTGGCCAGAGGGCGATATTCGACTCATACAGCCTCGAGCAGAGCGAGAACTAGAAGGGCGTCCCTTTGTGCTGGGTCATGCGGATTGTTGGTCCTTAATTATGGACTACTACAGACAAAAACACGGTATTGAGCTGTATAACTACAGCGTCGATAGGCACTGGTGGGATGAAGGTGAGAACTTGTACATGGATAATTACCAGAAAGCGGGGTTTATTGACGTTACTGGCGATCCGAAAGAAGGCGACATGATTATCATGCAAGTGCAAGCCGATGTGCCCAACCATGCAGGGGTAATAGTCGACGGCATGTTACTTCATCACCTATATGGTCAACTTAGCCGACTTGTTCCCTACAGCGATTATTGGCGGGATCGGACGATTAAAATTGTTCGGAGGAAAGAGTTAACATGAATGAACTTAAAACGATACGCCTTTATGGCCAACTCGGTACCCAGTTTGGGCGAGAGCATAAATTAGCGATTGATTCCCCTCGTGAGGCGATAAAAGCATTATCAGTACTTTATGACGGCTTTGAGCAATTTCTAGCGAATGCACACCTTAAGGGTATGGAATTTGCCGTATTTAAAGGTAAGCGCAATATTAGCGAAGATGAGTTGCACCTTGATACTTGTGAAGAAATTCGTATCGCGCCAGTGATTAAAGGTAGCAAGCGTGGTGGCTTTTTCCAAACTATTTTAGGCGTGGCCATGATTGGTGCCGCTATGATGATAGGTCCTGCTGGGTGGGCGGCATTTGGTGCAGGCGGTGCTTGGGGCGGCGGTCTGGCTCTTGGTGGCGCTGCAATGGCACTCGGTGGTGTCATCCAATTATTATCACCTCAACCTCCTGGCCTTTCTATGCGTCAAGATGCTGACAATAAACCTTCTTATGCATTTGGTGGGGCGGTGAATACTACCGCACAAGGTAACCCAGTACCGTTATTTTATGGACTAGACCGACGAGAAATCGGGGGTGCCATTATTTCAGCGGGGATATACACCGAAGATCAGCAATAAATCACATCAACTTTCTATAGCGGCTTAACAGCCGCTTTTTTTATGGGTGAAATATGAGAATTCAAGGCGCGAAAGGTGGTAGTTCCAAACCTCGGACACCCGTAGAGCAAAAAGACAGTTTGCTATCAGAATCTACTGCAAAAATATTGGTGGCGTTATCAGAGGGTGAAATCGCGGGTGGGCTTGACGATACACGTATTTTTCTTGATGACACGCCAATAGCGAATGCGGATGGCTCTAAAAATTTTGAAGGGGTGACATGGGAGTTTCGTGCTGGCACTGAACACCAAGAATATATTCAAGGTATTCCTTCTGTTGACAATGAGTTTAATGTTGGGATGGAACTTAAGGATGACCAACCGTACGTTAGAACTATCAATAACTTGCAGTTGTCAGCGCTACGTATTCGCTTTTCTGTGCCGCAACTGTTACGGCAACATGACAATGGTGATACTACGGGCTATCGCATTGATTATGTCAGTGAACTATCAACAGATGGTACAGGTTACAAAGAAGTGGTCAAATCTGCATTTGATGGTAAAACAACAAGTGAGTATCAACGCTCTCATCGCATTGATTTACCAAGAGCAAATACAGGTTGGCAAGTTCGCGTTCGTCGGTTAACAAAAAACCAGAACAATGCACGTATTGCGGATCGAATTAATGTTGCTGCTGTTACCGAGGTCATTGATGCGAAATTGCGGTACCCAAACACGGCGCTATTATTTATCACTTTTAATGCTCGCCAATTTAATAACCGCATCCCTAAAATCAGTGTTCGCCCCAAGGGCGGGATATTGGTCAAGGTGCCAACGAATTATGACCCAATTAACAGGACCTATTCAGGGGTATGGGATGGCACCTTTAAATTAACAGCAACGAATAATCCAGCATGGGTGTTTTATGATCTGGTGCTCAATAACCGTTACGGCTGCGGTGACCGCATTAAAGCCTCACAAGTTGAAAAGTGGGACTTATATAAAATTGCACAATATTGTGACGAGTTAGTCCCTGACGGACGAGGCGGTGACGGTAAAGAGCCCCGTTTCTTGTGTGATGTGTATATCCAATCGCAAGAATCAGCCTATCAAGTATTACGTGATATTGCAGCTATTTTCCGTGGTATGACGTTCTGGGCAGACAATAAAGTGAATGCTATTGCTGACATGCCTGCAGCTATTTTCCGTACGTTCACCAATGCCAATATCGTCGGTGGTAAGCCGTCATATTCAGGCGGCAGTATTCAGAATCGCTATACTCAGGCCTTGGTTTCTTTTACGAATATTGATAATCATAGCAATGATGATGTAGAGCCTATTGCAGACTTAAAGCTCCAACGTCGATATGGCGTTCGCAAATTAGAGTTATCGGCAATCGGGTGTACTCGTCGAAGTGAAGCCAATCGTCGTGGCCGCTGGGCATTATTAACCAATGCTAATGACCGCATGATTTCTTTTGCTACTGGTTTAGAGGGCGCAATACCTTCTCCTGGTCATATTATTGCGGTTGCTGATTCATCCCTTGCTGGGCGCAATACGGGGGGTCGTATTTCATCAGCCGAGGGTCGTAAAATTACCCTCGATAGAGCTACATCGATTAAAGCAGGTGACCGTTTAATTGTGAATCTACCCCATGGCGGCTCTGAAGGGCGAACAGTCACGATGGTGAATAAAAAGGTGGTCACGGTCTCTGTTGAATATTCACAGGTGCCACAAAAAGAAGCCGTGTGGGTAGTGGACTCTGACGACTTAGCCGTTCAACTGTATCGAGTGATTAATATCAGTGACAATGCTGATAATACTTACACCATTAACGGTACCATTCATAACCCTGACAATTATGACCACATTGATTCAGGGGCGCGTATTGATGAACGGCCAATTACTGTTATTCCTCCAAATGTGCAGCCAGCACCAAAAAACGTGCGTATTTCCTCATATTCTCAAGTAGACCAAGGTATTGCATTTACAACGCTAAGGGTTGATTGGGAAGCCGCTGAGAGTGCGATTGCATATGAAGCCGAATGGCGCCGTGACAATGGTAACTGGATAAATGCCCCTCGTACATCGACACTGGGCTTTGAAGTTAATGGTATTTATGCGGGACGGTATCAAGTTCGCGTGCGTGCAATTAATGCGTCTGAAATTTCCAGCGTGTGGGCCAGTGCAGAAGAAACCCAGCTCAACGGTAAAGAGGGTAATCCACCGAAACCACTTAACTTGCGGGCGATCTCAGAGGTTTGGGGCATTACGTTGGATTGGGGCTTTGATGTAAATACCAGCGATTCACTTAAAACAGAACTGCAGTATTCCCCCGAAAATACCGCGGATTCTATGCAGTTGCTGGCGGACGTACCTTATCCCCTAAAATCTTATCGTATGTCTGGCCTTAAAGCGGGTGTACGCTTCTATTTTCGTGCAAGGCTGGTGGATAAAAGCGGCAATCAATCTGAATGGACAAGCCTTGTTTTAGGTGAATCATCAACGGATGTTGAGGGGATTTTGGATGCGGTTGGCGATAAGTTTCTCAGTACTGACGCTGGTAAACGAATGGAATCTCAAATTGAAGATATTGCACTCGAACAGCTTGAAATTAAGCATGAGCTTGTTGATATCGACAGTAAAACAATTGAACTCGATAACAAGGTATTAAATCTTAATACCGATTTAGCAATCGTTAATGAAACAGCATTGCAAAATCAAATTTATGCAACGAAATTGAGTTATGAATTCAAGCGCGAGACAGTCAGAACCGAAGGGAAAATATTCCGACTTGAAGAAGTTAATGCACAGCAAGATGCTGCAGCAGCGCGTTTTCAAGAGCAAATCAGTGCTAGAGTGGATTACAACACTTCTGCGATTCTTCGCGTTGAACATGCCCAAGTCACGCTTGAAGAAGCCACAGCGGAGAAAATCAACCAAGTAACAGCGGAAGTTGACGCAGCCAAAGGGCGTATCACAACGGTTGAGAAAACCACTGCGACACTGGAAAAAGCACAGGCCGAGTTCAAGCAAACCACAATTGCAGAATTTGGCGATATTTACGGCGCGATCACCCGCATGGAAATTGCGAATACAAACAAGGAAATCGCCCAAGCCGAAACCGCAATGCAGACTATTGCTAGCTTTAGCAAAATGACTGACCGTTTGCGCACCTCTGAAGCCAGTATTTTACGGAATGAAAAAGCGATAGCGACGGCTGACAAAGCGATAGCAGAAACGGGTGTTCAGCTTAAAGCGCACATTGATGATACTGCGGCAAATATCACTGAAATCAAAAAGGTTCAGGTTGAACAAGACAAGGCACTTGCACAAACCCGAGAGCAGCTCACTGCGGATATTAAAGCGGGTGATGACCAACTGAAGGGGGATATTGATAAACAGGGGCGCGAGCTATCGGATGTGAGTAGTGTTGTTGATTCTCAAAAAACGGCTATTGCTAATTTGGAAGAAACGACAACAGAAACGAAAGAAAATCAGCAAAGTATCTATGAAGAAATGCATGCTAACTTTGCACAGGTACGTAAAACTCAAGCGGATCAAGCATTATCACAGGCTGAGTCGACATCTCAAACCACAGCGGAAGTGAGTAAAGTCCGTAACGATAATCGTAAAATTAAGGCGCAAGTTGAGCGTACGGAAGAAGCAACAGCCACACTGGATAAAGCCCAAGCGAAGTTATCCGAAAAAGTTTCCGCTTTAAATGAGGAAACGGAAGCTGCATTTGTTCGTGTTACTGAATCAATCGCTGAAAAAGACAAGGCCCAAACCCAGCACACCGAGCAAACTCGCGCAGAGCTGCAGAAAAACATTGATGAGAAAGGACAGCAAATCGATGAACAAGGAAAGGTCATTGATAAGCAGGGTAAAGACCTTTCTGACATCAGTTCAGCGGTGACTAAAAACACAAGTGCGATAGCTGACACTAATAAAACCGTTGCAGAAAACGAGGAGAAAACAAGTAGCCGTTTTGAGGGTAATGAAGCCGATATTGCCCATATGCAGAAAACAGAAACAGACAAAGAGTCTTCCCAAGCGGAAACGCTTTTACAACTTGCTGTGCAAAATATGAAGCAAGGCAATGATGCAAGGGTAATTAAAGCTAGCATCATTGAAACCAACAAGCTTATTGCAACTAATGAAGTAGCCCATGCTGAAAAGTTCTTACAGCTAAATGCGCAGTATGAACAAAGCAATGCACGCTTTACTCGTATTGAAAAAGCGATTTCAGATAATGAAAAAGCTCAGGCCAGCACTAACGAGACAATTCAATCTGAAATCAAAGATACCAAGGCGGCAATTGAGCGACGCGCCGAGACCTCAGTTGATCATAAGGGAAATGCATCATCGGTATTTAGCATCAAGTCAGCGGTTATGCTCAATGGTCAGTACTATGAAGCACAAATGATGATCGGTGCGACAGTCAAAAACGGCAAGGTAGTCACTCAAATTGGTTTCAGTGCGGATACGTTTGGTATTTTCAATCCAGCAAGTGGCAAGTTAGAGCCTGTTTTCTTTGTCGAAAACGGACAAGTGTTTATCAATGAAGCGTTTATCAACAAGGCCATAATTGAAAAAATTATTGTGGGGACGGATATGCGTTCTAAAAACTATGTGGCAGGTAAAACAGGCACACGAATTGATATGAATAACGGCACGATTGAAATCAATGGTAGTGATAATTCTGGATCACGAATGACCATTAAAAATGACCAAATCGCAGTGTATGCGGGAGGAAAACCGAAAATAGTGATAGGGCGGCTTTATGGAATATGATGTTTATATTTTTAATGAGGTAGGGGTGAAGAACCCCTACTCACTGTCTGGAACTCGAAACTTTACTTATCTACAGACCCTTAGTTTAGGTCAGCCACCAAAGAAAACTGAAGACTATACGGTTCAATTTAAAATTGAAAATAAGTCCCCTAACTCAACCTTAGTTGCTATCCCTTACAAAGCCTGTAACGCATGGTTACCGCGCCACGGCTGGTTAATGTTTTCGGTGATAAAGAATATCGTTATTTCTGGTGATACAGTGACGGTCTACATGTATGTCAACTATATCAATCCGAACGGTAATACTGACCTTGATGGTTATAGAGACCCAACAGCAACCATTCATATTTTTGAGATGTTTGATACAGATAACCAGGAGGGTAATTTTGGACTTGTGATTGATAATGCCACAGATTATTCAAAAATTACGGATAAGTCTAAATTGGGTTTTATCGTATGGAGTTATAGCGGGGTTGTTAATAACGCAATGATACTACCCAGTAATTTACCCAATATGAGCTCACAATCAGTACTAGCGTATTGGGATCACTCTTCTGCTGTCGTTGAGTATGACCACGTAAATAATCGTGTTATTACGAACGGGCAATCAGTTCAAATGGATATCGTCATAACTCAAGGTGGATTTAGCCCACCTGCAAAGCTCAATGATTGGGGAGTATTTATATTTAATGATCTCGGCGAACCCGTCCTGACAAATTATTACCCACCCCTCAAAACACCAAGTTATGTCAAATTAGGGCGAAATGCCGTGAAGTCGTTTGATAAACCCATGGTGACACTAGGACAATATGGATTATTTTTTACTGGATCGACAGGTAGGCGAAGGGCATGGAATGCTGGGTTAAAAATGCAGAATGGAGCAATCAGTATAGCCAGTGGGTCATATGCAGGAGTGCAGGGAGACCAAAAATCGGGAACAGGCAGTGAGTTTTATTCGGAATGTAATGTTTTGGTTTTAAATCGAGACGATTACTTCTAACTATCAATTTATTGAATTAGCCAATAAGCCGCGAAAGCGGTTTTTTTACGTCCAAATTTCGGAGAATCAATCCTATGTATAATATCGGTACCGTTACCACCACAGCGAATAGTCCAAAAATAACAGGGACAGGCACACGCTGGAAAGATAACACCACGCTTATTTCAGTTGGGCAAGTTGTGCTGATTGAAAATGGTTCCAATTTGCTCATCAATAGCATTTATTCCATTGAAAGCAACACAGCTATAACATTGGCCTTTCCTGTTTTCGCAAAACTGACTAATGCGAAATACATCATTCTAACAACGATGATTGACTCTATTTCTGACGGAGTTAATAAAGCGACAGCACAAGTCATTGCTAGTGAGATATTCACTGATATTTTCACGGAGTTGATGACTGGAACGGGCATTATTGAATTTGAGTTACCTAATGGCCAGAAAGTTAAGCTACGCACTGAAAATGAAAAGGATAAGTTATTAGATGGGAAATTTGATAAAACAGGTGGCACTATAACAGGCGTTTTAAATATCCAAGGATCTAACGATTGGGCTGGGCTGAATATTACAAAAAAAGATGGTGAGTTTGTAAGACTAGAAACTAATGCCCCTGTCAGCGATGCTTTTTTAACTCTCTCTGAGAGAGACGTTAACAATAAAAATAAATCGACGGTATATATTCCGAAGAAATCAGGAATGGTGGCTTTAATTGGTGATTTTGGCTTAGGCTTTTCAAAAACATCAACAGATTTAAGCGCTAAAGAAAATGGCTTCTTTAATTCAACACAGTTTTCTTCCGTGTCGCCAACTGCTGCATTTTTTGGCTTCAGTGCTTACAACGCGGCAAAAACACACGGTTTTTCATTGGGGGCTCGTCGAACTCAAATTACAGCTAAAGTAATTGAAAGCGATGAAGTTTCTGAATATCACATGTATCACACAGGAAACACAACAAAAGACTCAAACGGCAATTTAAAAGCAGCATCACCAATTATTCGAGTATTTGCTGACCATGTCGATCCGAATGAAGAGGCCGAAGGTGTAACACTCAAAAAGCTGCATACAGGTATTTATCAACTCCATGGCGTTCTTGGCCTACACTCAGATGCAAGCTGGGGTGGTATTAACGGTGGTATCACAATTCCATACGGTATTAACCAACTCCCACTTGTGTATGCGCTTTATGATGTACTTGAAAAGGGCAAACAGCATCCATTCGATGGTCGTATTGTTGAACCTGATGAAGACGGAGACATTGTTCTATACACGACCTATCGTAAGCATGATTTACCTCAGAACATTCAATATGAGCGATTCAAGCTTTACCCTGAGTTCTTGAAAGAAGTGGACGGGGAAAAGGTTGAGTTAACACCAGGAGAGCCTTGCGATATTCCAGTGGGTCACTGGGTTGATGTTCGTGTAAATATGCCATCAAACTCTATCTACAATCAAAAGCAAGCTGAAGCTGAGAGACTCGCTAAGCTAGAAGCAGAGCGATTAGCGCAAGAAGAAGCCAAACGTGCAGCAGAGGAAGCGGAAAGGGCAGAGCAGGAAGCTGCGGAACGTGAACAAAATGAGGCAATAGAAAATTGATCTTTACATACGCATAAAATGGTTAAATAATACTGTGTATACATACAGTGTTATTGGTGTCGTATGAAACTAAGATTAATTGAAACAGATGATTTACTAGCAAGCTTCCCCCTCTTTCTTGACCGAGTGCCAGCAGGCTTTCCATCACCCGCTGCTGACTATGTTGAAGACCGTATTAATTTAAATAGCGCCCTCATTAAGCACCCTGAAAGCACATATATGCTCAGGGTTGAAGGCAATTCAATGATTGATGCGAATATCAATGATGGTGATGTTGTTATTGTTGACAGCGCGGTCACAGCAAAAGAGGGGGATATCGTTATAGCTAGCTTCGAGGGCGAATTTACGGTTAAGAAACTACACCTCAACCCACCTATGTTACTTCCAATGAATCCCGCTTATTCACCAATCATTATCAACGATGAACAGGATTTTCAAATATTTGGCGTTGTTACCTACATTATTCATCGGGCTCAATAATGTTTGCGCTTGTTGATGTAAATAGTTTTTATGCAAGTTGTGAGAAAGTCTTTAGGCCAGATCTCGCAGGGAAGCCAGTAATTGTTTTAAGTAATAACGATGGCTGCGTGATTGCACGTTCATCAGAAGCGAAAAAACTTGGCGTAAAGATGGGGGAACTGTATTACGAGCGCCACAGTTTTTATAGGCAAAACAACATCAATATATTTAGTTCTAACTACGTACTTTATGCGGATATGAGTAATAGGGTCATGTCACTATTATCAACATTTGCACCCCGCCTAGAAATCTATTCAATCGATGAGGCTTTCCTTGATTTTACGGGTATGAATAACACGTTTAACCTTGAGGAATACGGCCGAGAAATTCAATCAACTATCCTGCAAAATACGCACCTTCCCGTAGGCATAGGCATTGGCCCTACAAAAACCTTAGCGAAAATAGCCAACCATGCGGCAAAAACATGGAAAAAAACGGGTGGAGTTGTTGAGCTGTCCTGCAAGCAACGACAACATAAATTATTATCTCTTATCCCAATCGAAGAGGTGTGGGGTATTGGCCGTAGGATATCGGCAAAATTAAGAATTATGGGTATAAATACCGCTCTGGATTTAGCGAATGCACCGGTAGCAACTATCCGTAAAACGTTCGGGGTAACATTAGAAAGAACCTTGAGAGAACTCAATGGTGAGTCGTGTATTGAGCTTGAAGAAGTCCGAAAAATTAAGCAGCAAATACTGTGCTCTCGTTCATTTGGCCAGAAAGTTTTAGATATAGAAACAATGCGTAAGGCTATTTGTGATTATGCAGAACGAGCAGCAGAAAAATTAAGAGAAGAAAAGCAACGCTGCAAAATTATTGGATTGTTTATTCAAACTAGCCGTCACGCATCAGGTGAAGATTACGCGAATAGCATTAATATAAAACTCGAATACCCCAGCAGTGATACTAGAGATATTATCAATGCAGCAATGAGAGGGTTAAATACTATTTGGCGTGACGGTTACCGATACTATAAAGCAGGCATCATGCTATCTGATTTTACCGATTCAGATGTTACCCAGTTTGATATGTTTTCAACACAAAAGCCATTTCGTAACAGCGATGAGTTAATGAAAACATTAGATGCCATCAATAAGAGCGGGCAGGGTAAAGTTTGGTTTGCAAGTAAGGGCGGCGATAGCGGATATAAGATGAAAAGAGAAATGTTGTCGCCCGCATACACGACAAATTTTGATGAATTGCCAGTGGTAAAAAGCTAGGAAATTGGCTGGAATTTTACCGTGGTTTTACCGCCATTTTACCTTTTTAAAATTATACATACAAGAAAACCAACCGTAATAGGTTGGTTTTCTTAGGGAGTTTTGGTCGGCATGATAGGATTTGAACCTACGACCCCCGACACCCCATGACGGTGCGCTACCAAGCTGCGCTACATGCCGAACTGTGATTTATACTACCCAATTTGGTCTTAAAATCAAGAGGCTCATGTTGAGACTGATTGATAATTAAGCACTAATTTTCATTAAATCGTTTTAATTCTGTGAAAATTTTCAGAAGCTCAGCCAAGTTAGGTTTTGCTTCTTTTTCAATAACACCTTGTTTATCATAAATATTAAATTGCCCATTATGATCCATATATAAAGTGGCATTGTCAGTGGTAATGACCACATCATTGTCATCACCAGTAATCACCCACGGGTATGTGCGTTGGTTACTGAATAAATCTTCACCTTGGCTGTAATCATCTGTTTGATTATTCACATGCAATAACCGTTGCATCAATGTCGTCATAATGTCTTGATGGCTAGTTAATTTGCCTATTTGTTGAGCAGGTGTATTTGGCCAATAAATAAATAAAGGGACGCGCATTTGATCGCGATTAAAGTTCTTATCGCTTAGCCAATCCTCTTCTTGTTTACCTTGCTTATTATAGTTAGCAGTAATAATGACGATGGTATTTTCAAGGCGGTTATCACGTTTCAATGTTGCGATAACTTGGTCAATTTGCTTGTTAGTTTGTGGGCTGCCTGGTACGCCTTTGATATTCAAGAAAGAGAACCAAGGTGCATCATGTTTAAGGCTATCTAACCAGCTAATCCATTGATTAATAGTTAGGCTATCATTATCTGCTGTTTTAGCAGGTAATGAGTAATCGGATAAAATGGCTTGACGGAACAGTGGTGAGTTAAATCCATCTGTTGAAAACAGACCAAACTGATAACCTTGGTGTTGTAGCGCTTCAACCAAGACAGAAGGGTGACGACCATTAAGAATGTTATCAAGATAAGTAGATGAGATGCCATAGAAGAGACCAAACAAGGCAGTGTCATCGCGTAAACCTGCAGTATAGTGATTCGTAAACTGCGTACTCATCTCTCTAAAGCTGTTAAGGGAGCTCATTGTTGTTTGTTGAGCTTCATTACCGAGATCGTCCACGACCAGTAAGAGTAAATTATACCCTGTACCTTGGTCGTAGTAACTCAAAGGTTTAAGAGGGTAATTAAGCTTCAGAGCGGTAGGACTACCATGTTGGAATACCCGATTTTGGTGCTCGGTAAGATCCAATAAACCATATCGGTCTAATAATTTACGGGCCGTCATCGGTTGTGATAATGGGTAGTTATAACGCTGCATCGTGATTGGGCGATAAAAATTCGCATCGGCCCACGCATACATCAAATGCGACATAATGAATGTCACAATGAAAATGCCTGCTAGGGGCTTACCAAACGTTTGGCGGTTTAAACTTCGTAGTTTTTGCCAACTCCAAGTTGCAAACAGCATTTCTACCAAGAAAATAATGGGGATACTGATAAACATCAGTTGCCACTCACGAGCCATTTCTCCTTTGATTGGATTGATGACTAAATCCCAAACTTGTGGTGTTAGATGAAGGCCAAATTGGCTAAAAACACGGATATCAAAGATTAGGAGTGTAATACCTGCAGTGGCAAGTGCAACAAAAATTAGCCTCAGCAGCCGCTGAGACATCACAATAAAGGTCAGTGGAAAAATAATGAGTAGGTAAGCGGCAAAGACCACAAAACTAAAATGACCTAACCAACTGACGAAGGCGTATATACGGCCAGCTAAGGTGTCTGGCCAATCAAAAATAAACAGATAGCTACTACTTAACACGAGGCTAAGCAGTATATTAAATAGTGCAAACCAGTGTCCCCAACCAATCATGTTAGAGACTTTGTCACGGTAGCGCTGATGGGTGACCATACTGTTTATTTCATTAATCTGTTAGTGTGATTTATCTTCTTTTACAGAAGAAAGTAACGCATTGGCAAAGGATTCTGCAATCATTTTACGTTGTGCGGGGGCAACTGACGTATTGAGCAGGTTCGTTACCATGTTACCTAACACCATTAGGGAAAGGTCAACAGGGGTATGGTTTTTTTCTAACACACTCACGAGGTCAGAGAGTAAACCTTCAACTTTTTCATCACTATAGCGAGATGATTGTGGCATAAATTGAGACATCCTAAATTAATGAAAGCTCCATATCATAGCGTATAGCCGCATGTTTTTCTTCTTTCTTCGCAACAAATTTTTGTTTAAGTGATAATAATGCTTATTCAGATTCAAAAAGTGTGTATTAGTTCAGCATTTGCTGATGAAAAATGAGGCAAATGATAGTTTCTATTGCAGCGTATAGATATCAATGTTTGAATACGCGCGATAATATTTCTGCTAGAAGAAGGAGCTAACAATGAGTCTGGAAATTACCCAGATAGCCTTACATCAGTTGATTAAGCGAGATGAACAAACCTTAGAGGTGATGTTACGGGATTCTTTATTGACGACTGATGATGTCGTGCAAGACATGATGGCAGAATTGCACCGTGTTTACAGCGCAAAAAGTAAAGCCTTTGGTGAATTCAATGAAGAAAGTGAATTAGCTGATGCATTAAAGCTCTTACGCAAGGGTGAAGAAGAATTTTTAGGTTTTAGCCGTGCTATGACGGTTCGTTTAAAGGATGAACTCGCGAAATACCCATTTGCTGAGGGGGGGATTGTTCTTTTCTGCCAATACCGTTACCTTGCCGTTGAATATTTATTGATTTCTGTTCTTAATAGCTGCGATAGCATGTTTGTCACAGATACATTAGATTTAGGGACGACACATTATTTAGATATTCCACACGCAGATATCGTTGCACGCATTGATTTAACCGAGTGGGAAACTAATCCAGACTCGAAACGCTACTTAACATTCTTAAAAGGTCGAGTAGGGCGTAAAGTATCTGATTTTTTTATGGATTTTTTAGCGGCATCTGAAGGTTTGAATGCGAAAGTGCAGAACAAAGGTTTAGTCCAAGCGTTGGATGATTTTTGTGATAATGCTCAGATGGATAAAAACACTCGCCAAGCATATCGTCAACAAGTGCATAGTTACTGCACTGAACAGCTGCAATCTGGCGAAGAAATTGAATTACAGGAATTGGCGAAAGAGTTGCCACTGGTAGAAGAACAAAGCTTTGATGATTTTGCTCGTCAAAATGATTACCAATTGGAGGAAAGCTTCCCAGCAGATAGGGGAACACTTAAACAATTGACTAAATTTTCAGGTAGTGGTGGCGGTATAACGATTAGCTTTGATGCTATGTTGATGGGCGAACGTATTTTTTGGGACCCAGTGACAGATACACTAACCATTCGTGGTACGCCGCCAAACTTACGCGACCAATTACAGCGTCGTGGCAGCAAATAAAATATTTTGTTAGCGTATTGGTAATATTGATTGATGCAAAAAATAAAGTTTTAGAAATAAATAACGCCGCAATTGCGGCGTTATTTACTCGGCGTCCCGAAATTTCTAAAGCTCGGCTGTGGGCTTTAATTAAGCGCGCAGGAAGTCAATGTGCGTCACTTTTGGCTTAAATGGGTGACGTTGAACAGCCTGAACTTTTACTTTTGTTTCTTTACCATCGATAACCAGAGTCAGAACTTCGTAAAATTCTGCTTTGCTTTCTTGGTTAATAACTTCATCGTGGCTCAGAGTGATAGAGATAGGCTCTTGGTTACCACCGTAAACGATAGCTGGAAGCTGATTATCTCTGCGCAGGCGGCGGCTCGCACCCTTACCCTGCTCTTTACGTTCAATTGCATTGATAGTTAACATTACTATTTCTCTATAAAAAGAAAATATAAATTCCTGCTACAGGCGACCCAGCAGCAGGTTCGAGATTTGGCCTAGGAATAACGCATTTTGGAAAATGAGAAATTGGAAGGCGGCGGCATTTTATCGAAAAAACCGCCATCCAGCAATCTTTAAGATCGTTTATTGCGTCAGGAAAGGGAGTTTGCGATGCGAAACCGCCCTTGATAATCAAAAATTTTCTCTCTAATTTCCCAATAGCGGTCTTTTTTCCGTGCCACGATAAATTGTGGGTAACGTAATAATGATTGCTGCAAAATAATGTCATTTGCATTATTCCATTTAAATGGAATGCCTGGCGCTCGTTGGTGCTCACGCAAAAAACGGTATTCAAATACACGACGCTGAGAGGGAGTTGTTAAGCGATAACGTTCTGAGACGCTAGTGCCATCTTCATCATAATAGTTTATTTTTATCCATTCACCTTTTGCATCATTACCAGAGATAAATTGCATACCACCACAACGAATAATCAGTGCATCTTTTAATTTTAATGCTGCTTTGAGCATGTCATCAGGATCAGTAAGGACTTCTTGGCACTTTTGGCAACGGCGAGCTGCGATATCATTTTCAGCACCACAGTGGGGGCATTGCTTAAAACGAAAGCGGAACTCACATTGTTGCTTTTGACCATTATCATCTTCTTCCCAGCCTTGGCAACGACGGCCATAGTGCTCAATAATTTGCCCATCAGTAGTACATTTTCCCCAAAACACATTGGCAAATTGGCAAAGAGGGCAAAAAACTTGAACAGGGACACTGGCAGAGTTTGGTTTACTGCAACCGACTTCAGGGCGATATAAATCATGAGGATTACCCGCATAATCTAAAATCAAGCATTGGGTTTTCCCCTGGCAAAGACGTAACCCACGACCAACAATTTGCTGATATAAACTAACTGATTCAGTTGGGCGCAAAATTGCAATCACATCAACATGGGGGGCATCAAAGCCAGTGGTTAGAACAGAAACGTTGACAAGATAATGTAATTCCCTGTTTTTAAATTGATTAATAATAGCTTGTCTATCAGACGCAGGTGTTTCGGCGGTGACTAATGCGGCAGACTTTACTGGTAAATAACCCAAAATTTCTTTTGCGTGCTCGACGGTAGCCGCAAAAATCATACAGCCTTGCAGTGGTGTTGCATATTCAATGATTTGTGCAACAATTTTAGGTGTAATACGTTGTTGTTTTTGCAGTGAAAGGTTTAATTCTTGCTCATTAAAAATACCTGCAGATGTCAACGAAACTTGGCTAAAATCATACTGCAAAACAGGCATATCTAAGCGTTCAGGGGGAACTAAAAACTTATTTTTAATCATGTAATGCAGTGGCAGCTCATAAATACAATCTCGGAAAAAACGGTTTTCATCACCCCGAACTATGCCATGATAATGATATTGGTAAATCCACCCGCTACCTAAACGGTAAGGGGTAGCGGTTAAGCCCAGAATCCGTAAGGCTGAATTGCTTTTTTGTAGATGCTGAATGATTTGCTGGTATTGGCTTTTATCATTCAAACTGATGCGATGGCATTCATCAATAATCACTAATGAAAACTGTCCATTGAAAGCAGCAAGATTACGAGCGACAGACTGTACGCTGCCAAAAACCACTTTATTTTGTGATTCTTTTCGGTTCAGCCCTGCAGCAAAAATATCCGCCTCGAGGCCATAGGCGAGGTATTTACTGTGATTTTGTTCGACCAATTCTTTAACATGGGCCAAGACCAGTACTCGTCCACGGGCAAGACGTGCCAATTCAGCAATCACCAAACTTTTCCCTGCACCGGTAGGCAGCACAATAACGGCGGGCTGAGTGTGTTTGCGAAAGTAGTGGATCGTCGCGTCGACGGCTTCTTGTTGGTATGGGCGTAAGGAAAAAGACATATTGCTCAGTATTGGTTAAAAAAACAGGTGAATGAGGTTAAATTTAATTTAAAACAATGACTCTGTCTAAAGATGTATGTTGTTTCATGGAAACTATCCCTTAACTAGGGTTATTGTTATAATGAATTATGTGATAGTAATCACAGCAACCTTTCATTCTTTATTCTGACAGTTAAGCGTTATTGTACGCTTCGCTGGCAATCCATCAAGTTAAGAGAATCTATGCGACTGGATAAATTTTTGTCCCAGCAATTAGGGATAAGCCGGAGTTTGGTAGCACGTGAATTGCGTGCAGGTCTTGTTACGATTGACGATGAAGTGGTCAAATCAGGAGCATTCCAAGTCACGCTTGACCATGAAGTCGCTTATGATGGAAATGTGTTAGTACAAGTCACGGGGCCGCGTTATTTTATGTTGCATAAGCCCCAGGGGTACATCTGTTCTACCGATGACCCAACACACCCTACCATTCTTTATTTTATTGATGAGCCGCTTGCACAAAAGCTTCATTCTGCGGGGCGCTTAGATATTGATACGACAGGGTTAGTGTTACTCACCGATGATGGACAGTGGTCACATCGCATTACATCGCCTAAACACCATTGTGAGAAAACGTACCGTGTTCAATTAAGTGAAGATATTGCCTCCGATGTTGCCAAACAATTCGAGCAAGGCATCATGTTAAATGGTGAAAAGTACCCAACAAAACCCGCACAACTCGAAATTATCACTCCTCGTGATGTTCGCTTAACTATCAGTGAAGGCCGTTATCACCAAGTTAAACGAATGTTTGCCGCGGTAGGAAATCATGTTTGTGGACTGCACCGTGAGCGAGTAGGGGACATTTACTTGGATGAGACCCTTGAGCAAGGCGAGTATCGCCCACTGACAGATGAAGAAATTAATAGCATTAATGTACCACGTAAATAAAAGCAGGAGTCTATAGCGTGCAACAGCAGCGTTCATCCTATTTGGGGCTGATTTTAATATTAGGTTTATTGTCTATGCTAATGCCGTTGGCTATTGACATGTACCTACCTAGCTTTCCGACGATGATGCAATATTTTAATGTTGATGAGGGGCGGATTCAAATGACGCTCAACAGCTACATTTTCGGTTTTGCGATTGGGCAACTTTTTTATGGACCAATGGCGGACAGCATCGGTCGTAAACCCGTGATTTTGGGTGGAGTAATTGTTTTTGCTATAGCATCGGCTGCTTGTGCAATCACCGAATCAATTGATTCACTTATTTGGTTGCGTTTTTTGCATGGTTTTGCCGCCGCAGCCGCCAGTGTGGTAATTAACGCATTGATGCGTGATATGTTTACGCGGGACGAATTTTCTAGAAGTATGTCATTTGTGGTATTGGTGATGACGATCGCACCTTTATTGGCTCCTATTTTAGGTGGCGAATTGATGCGTTGGTTCTCATGGCATGCGATTTTCTGGAGCATTGCCATTGCGGCAGTTATTGCAGTGATTTTAGTGAGCTTTTTTGTGCGTGAAACATTACCCGTTACGAAAAGGCAAAAATTCCACATTGGCACAACATTACGCCAGTTTGCGACCTTATTTAGGGCAAAGCAAGTTTTGTTCTATATACTCGCGAGTTCATTTTCGTTTGCAGGGATGTTTTCATTCTTAAATGCAGGTGCATTTGTTTATATCGACCTAAATGGCGTTTCTCCTCAACATTTCGGTTACTATTTTGGTATTAACATCATTTTTCTCTTTATTATGACGACTATTAACAGTCGCTATGTTAGGCGCTTTGGCGCAGAGAAGATGCTGTATTTTGGTATTATTATCCAGTTTATTATGGGGATTTGGTTATTAGGCACAACCGCATTTAGTCTTGATTTTTGGACGTTAGTTATTGGCGTCGCCATTTATGTCAGTGGAATTGCAATGATTACATCTAATGCGATGGCTGTGATCCTTGATAATTACCCACATATTGCAGGAACGGTCTCTTCCTTAGCAGGAACGATTCGTTTTTCAATTGGTGCACTAGTAGGAACGTTATTATCACTGATCCCCGCTAAAAATGCGTGGCCGATGGTAGGTTCGATGGTGGCTTGTGTCGCTTTATCGATGCTTTTTGTTTTGTTAGCTAAAAAAGCGAAATAATCTCTGAGTTATCAGCTTCATGGATGAAACTGATAATTTGTTCTCACCTTTTATTTCCCCGAATATTCTTATTTTCCCTTAAGTAATCTCTTATCATTCACATTATATTGAGTTTTTTCAGTGTTACTGTTCGGTAATTTCGATTAGTTTATCATCGGTATTAAATTACGTGATGAAAAATGATCTAAATCAATTATCATTAGTGTGCTTTTTGTTAAATTTATGTTTTTAATGACACCCAAAATGGGATTGACTGAGCTAATTGAAAAATAACTATTCATCAAAAATTTGAATGGTTGTTGCTATTTTTATTTGGTAAATGTAAAAAATAGTTAAATGATTTACCTATCATGTTGAAGGTTGATGTCAAAATTAATTTAATTTTTAATATTTTTAGCAGAAAAATAGACGTGCAATGATTTGCGTCACAAAAATTTAACGACACATCATAATTTTAATGTTATATTTAGGTTCTAATATTTAACATTGTTGTTACTTTTTGTTGTGTTAAAGCTTCGGTTTGAACGAGTAATATTTTGAAGTCAAAAATTGACTTCAAAGAACACACAGGATATAGGGTCATTACTCAATGTTAAGTTTGTTTGCAGGGCTATTTCCTGTAATTAGGCAAAATACCAATTGTTTTAATAGGATATTTTTGTGGAAAAATTAGGTCTTTCGGTGGTGCACAGGCTACCGCAAAGCTACCGCTGGTTATCAGGCAAAATAGGAACAGACGTAGAAGTTGTGCCTATGAATGATGTTGATAGCGATAATCTTGTGGGGCTAAAATTACTTAGTCATGACTGTGCAACAGATTGTATTGCGATGCAGAAACTGTCTGAATCGTTATCCGATATGCAGATTTCAAGTGCTATCCTAGAATGGCAGAAAGAGGTTTGTCTGTTCATTCATGCGAATGATGAATTAGCTGCAATGTGCCGTTTAAAAGCAACGGGTGTTGCAATTGCGGAGCTATCTTCAGGGTTTTATTGTGCTTAGTTAGCTTGAGCTGTAATGTTTTTAATGGGGGAGATATTGTATCTGACTCATTTTGTGGTGGCTAATAAGGGCTAGTATTTATACTGGCGTTAAAAAGATTATTCTACGCAATAATGGCAGTTTTCATTTTTACTTGATAGCAAATATAAAAAAAGCTTCCAATTTTGGAAGCTTTTTTTATGGGTAAGGGGGAGTGTTTTACTGAAAATTAGGAGCCGTTGATAATACGACGACTTGCATAATACCTTTTACTCCAATAACTATTAGACATTTCAGAAACAATGACACCACTGCTGGTTGATGCATGAACAAATTTTTCATCACCAATGTAAATGCCAACGTGTTTCATTGTACGACCTGTTTTAAACAGAACAATGTCACCCACTTTTAAATTATTACGCTTTACGCTTTTGCCTGAAGACTCTTGTTCTGACGTTGTACGAGGTAATTCTACGCCGAATTGTTCAAAGAAGGTGCGTTGAACAAAGCTTGAACAATCAATGCCGCTTTTAGTGGTTCCGCCTAGGCGATAAGCAACACCTTTCCAACTTGCATATTGATTCATGATTTTAGATTTAGTGTCAACACTTTGCACTAATTCTTCAAATTCGTCTTGGGATGCCATTGTTAAAGAGTCGCCTGCAGCACCGTTTAACATGCGAACATCTGATTTAGCAGTATATTGTGTATTTTTTGTCGACTTCGGGTTGGTACATGCTGTGAGTGTTACGGCAATAGCAACTGCCGGAACAATGCGCCAAGCATAGCGCTTAAGTTTTTCAGAGGTTAACATTCTTATATATATCCCTTACCATTTCTTTATCGCATTATTGTGTAAAGAGACACAACAAAACTAAACTTTTCCCTGTGAAAAACGCATTGATAAATAAGAGTGTGCTTTTCGCAGAAAGTGTTTATCACGCCATCTAAATCTTTACTGGATCAGAGGTTTCTTGTGACCTTATTGAGTATAGATGAAAGCTCAATATTTACTAATTCAGTTATTGCTTGAAGTTAGTACCGTAACAGCCCGAATACCAAACCTTTAAGAGCATACATAAACAAAACCGAAATGGCGAGTTAATAGGGGGATAATTTACAAAACATTAGATAAAAGTGCATATGTGCCATTGAGTTATGTGATTGCTGTCATATGTAGCGTATTTTTGCGTATAATTGCGCCGATTATTGATAATGAAATATGATCTTTCTCACATTTATTATTACTCTGTTTCAGTTTATTTACGTAATAAGCTTTTTTTGCACTTCAAATGTAAAGAAGTTTAAATTTATGCAAGGTGAGCTCAAATTTTAGCACGTGTAGAAAGCTAAATTTTGACGGTCAATTCTTCTCTTGGTGGTTAAATAGGCGAGTTTAATTAAGATATGCAATAACTACTGTGTATTTATCAGTATTTATTGAGGGGGGCCTTAAACAATAAAGGAATAATATATAATCACTCCTTTATTGCGTAGAGGGATAAAATTATCGAATAAAAATTAAATAAAAAAGATAATTAAAAATGGATATTTATAATTTGACATGGAACTCTTTGTATAGCCGTTTTTCAAAGTCCGCAAAGCGGCGGTCTAACGTTGAACGTGCAATTGTGGATGAAAAATAATCGAGCGGAATTAAATTAGACGACCCAAGGTTATCGATAATTAAAAATTGGCCATGTGGTTTATAGCCTAATTGATAAACGATATTATAGGTTTTTAGCGCCATGGTGGCGATTGCTTCTTTATAAATAGATTTTTTAAATTGAGCATAAGCAATCTTCATATTTTTTTGATGCTTCAAGTAGGCATTTTTATTTTTTAGATAATAATCTAAAGTATGCGATACATTCCCTGTTTTATCCTTAATTAATTGAAACACGTAACCTAGCCCAAGATTGGTTTCTTGTGTGCCAAAATAGTGGGACACTGTTGTCGCTTGGTATTCCTTTCTATAAAGGCGCTTATAGTACCGCACTTCTCTGAGTGTTTCTTTATCATCGCGGCCTTTTAGGTGAATCTTAATACAAAGCTCATCATAATCTGGGTGCTGGTAACAGGCTCGTTGACGTCCAGAAGCAATTAAGTTAGTCGGTAATAAATTAATTTTGTAGTTGAGTTTTTCATTCATATCTAATAACGCTATTTTTGATACATCGAATACAAATAAATAGAAAAAACACTAATTTCGACGAAGATTGCTATATTTTCGTCTTATTTTAATAGACTTAATTTTATATGTGTTGCAATACGTGTGGTCATTAAAAGTGTGATCTAGTCTAATAATTATATATTGAATATCATCCAATATTAAAAATAAAAAACTACGACCATAAGTGAAATCTCTAGCTGTTCATTAGGAATAAGATGTCGTCCTCATTCAGTTGAACTGAATTATTCATTTAAGAGTAAATAAATTACTAAAAATGACGATAACTTAATTTTAAGAGGAAAATTCTTATGAATGGCTTAGTAAAAAAAACAATATTAACATTTTTAGCAGCGACTACATTAATGACCAGTATCTCAACATTCGCTTCACACAACAGTGGTCAACAACGTTCTAATACTGCGGTTATTCGTTTTACAGGCTCGATTGTTGCTGCTCCATGTGTCATTAGTACAAATCAAAATTTTGTCGAAACAAAGTGTTGGAGTGACTCAGGAAAAGAAAAAACACAGTCTGTTGATGTTTCCAAGTTAAAAATGACAGAACAACTATTACCAAATTTGAAGGGCTCGCAGCAGTTTAACTGGATTAATAAAGAAAAAACGATGGGTATTTACACTGTTAAGTATGATTAATGACAATAAATGAAATGAGGAAGTAGTAGGCTAGGAGAGTATGATGTTAAATAAAAATGTATGCCTATGAGCATGTTGTCCATAGGCATACACATATTAGTATTATTTTATCGATATAAGATTAATCACAACGTCCCATATAGCGGCGTTCAGGGATATGAATACGAATTTTTTCACCACTGGTGAGATATTCAGGAACCTGAACGGTTAACCCCGTCGGCATCAAAGCGGGTTTTGTACGTGCACTGGCGGAAGCACCCTTGATACCTGGTGTTGTTTCAGCAATAACCATATCAACAGTTTGCGGTAATTCTAAGGCTAAAACTTGCCCATCCATTGTTAGAACTTGCATGCCTGGTAACCCTTCTTCAGGGATAAACAGCAGTTCATCTTCAATATCTGCTTTTTTGAAAATATATGGCGTGTAGTCTTCGTTATCCATGAAAACATATTCATCACCATCAATATAAGAAAAGCTGACACCACGGCGAGTTAACGAAATCGTTTCTAAAATATCATCGCCTTTAAAGCGTTCTTCAACTTTCTGGCCCGTTTTGATATCCGTAAAGCGCATTTTGTATAAAGTACTGGCACCACGAGCGCTAGGTGCTTGAATATCAATATCTTTAACGAGTAGTAACTTGCCATTGTAGTTGATTGCTAAACCACGTTTGATTTCGTTGGCCTTGGCCATAAATAACCTTCTTTGGTATTGTCAAAAAGAGTGCGACAAAATTACTCGCACAAACGGGATTAGGCAAGATGTTGAGGTCAATTTTCAGTGAAAATTTTTTGAAAAATAACTGATGGGAAATAATATAGCCCCGCAGGGCTATATTAAGAATGGCAAATTAGTAAATAGGGAGTAGACCAGCTAAGGACATGATGTGCGCAACGGCGTTGATTAAACCAAATAAAATAACAAAACCGATAATAAACATGCCTCCAGGTGCTTTATAGCTATTATTTGGGTAACGTCTACGACTTGCTTTTGCCATTAATGCAGGGACAATCACAGCCCAAATTGTTGCAGCTAATCCAGCAAAGCCAATAGCATAAATAAAGCCATTAGGAAAAATCAGTGCTAAAACGGTTGGTGGCATAAAGGTGACTAAAATAGATTTCAGTCGGCCTTGCTTATCATCAGAGAATTTAAAAAAGTCAGCAATAAAATCAAATAAACCTAATGACACACCTAAGAAAGAACTTGCTAAAGCCATATAGGAAAACAGATTCAAAAATTGAGAAATAAAGCTGCTTTGTGTAGAAATATTCATCTGAGCCAGTAGTGCATCGATATTGTTACCATTTTCTCTGATTTCAATGAATGAAGAGCGTGGAATGTTTCCTTGAATCGCATACTGCCATAAGATGTAAATAACAACAGTAATGATGGCACCGTAAGTTAAGCTTTTCACTACACTACGACTGTCTTTATTATAATATTTCACCAGCCCAGGCACGTTACCATGGTAACCAAATGATGTTAACAAATAAGGCAGCGCAGCTAAGGCATAAGGTAGATATTGTGTTTCGTTTTGCTCTACTTGGTTAAATAAAATTGCGGGCGAAGCCGTTGAGATCATCCCACCAATTGACATGATAAAGGTAATAACCATCCCACCAATTAAAATGGTACTTAACCTATCCACTGCACGGGTAGATAACCAAACAAAGAATGCAACAATGAATGCAAAAACTAACCCCGCTCCAGCTTGTGGAATCTGAATATGTTCTGCTAAGTTTGCGGTAATAATTGAACTGCCTGCAGAAATATAAGCGTAAGTTAGAATATACAGGACGAAAGTCACTGATAAGCTGTTAATGGTGTTCCAACCAGTGCCGAGTAAATCTTTTACTATGGTGTGAAAACTAGCACCCGCTGGATAATTCATATTCGCTTCTAAAATCATTAGCCCAGAAAGTAACATACAAATAAAAGTATAAATTAGCAGGATAACTGAGCCTGAAAACCATACGCCAGAAGTCACCATTGGAATTGAAAACATGCCTGCACCAACAGCGGTACCTGCAATGATCATTGCGCCTCCTAATATAGAAGGGCTTTTTGGTTGTGTTGTCCCATTAACGGCCATGGTGGCTCCTAATAAATTGTTTCACTGTACTAGCTAAATGATACGGTAGTGGCGAAGTCTTGTAAACAACGAAAATAAAATAAACTGAACAATTTGAAAGGGATGGTGAATAAACATACAAATTAATCTAATTTGTATGTTTTATGGGGTGTTAAATAGATTGGTTGTAAAAGCGCTGATTTAGCCAAAGATTGATTGCGTTACGACTTGCCTCAAAATGCGGTTCAGGCAGGGAATTAGGAGAAACCCACATAAGACTTTCACATTTATCGATTTCCATGATTTGCGGTTGTTTATCTCCGTTATATTCAACATGCATGCAAATGGAAACGGTATGTTTACCTTCTTGCTGATAGGTTTGTAAGTTATTGCTGATACCAAATACAGAAGGTGTGGTGATATCAATGCCAATCTCTTCTTTTATTTCCCGAATAGCACAGGCTTCGAATGTTTCACCTGGATCGACATGACCACCAAAAATAGACCAATAGGGTGCATGTTTGCTGCTACGTTTACCTAGTAAAATCTGCCCTTGTTTATTGGTGATAATGACACCGACGCCAACGACGACGTTAATTGACTGAGACATATTTTCTCCCATTTATTTTCATTTTTAGCGTGAGAATTTTGCCATGGGGTCTGAGAAAAACAAGCAGGAAAAAGTATAAATAGCACTGAAAACAACACGTTTTAATGTTATAACTATGGCATACATCTAATGACATGATAATCATGATAAGGGAGATTAGTGGTTATGACTCGCCGGGTTGCTACAATTACATTAAATCCTGCTTACGACCTTGTAGGGTTGTGCTCGTCTATTGAAGTGGGTGAAGTTAACTTAGTCAAAACCGCTAGCCTGAATGCCGGAGGGAAAGGCGTCAACGTGGCGAAAGTGCTGCGTGATCTGGGCATTGATATTACTGTTAGTGGTTTTATGGGAAAAGATAATCAAGAAGAATTTCAACATTTTTTCAGTGAAAATGGTATGGCAAACCGTTTTAGTATGGTGCCTGGACGCACGCGTATCAATGTAAAGCTCACTGAAAATGATGGGAAATCAACTGATTTTAATTTTTCTGGCTTTGATGTGAGTAAAGAAGACTGGAACCGTTTTTCAACTGAATCACTAAATTGGTTAGGTCATTTTGATATGGTCGTGGTGAGTGGAAGCCTACCCAATGGGATTGACCCTGAGGAATTTACCCGTTGGATGACTCGCTTGCGCCAATTGTGTCCATGCATCATTTTCGACAGTAGCCGTGAGGCATTAAAAGCGGGCTTAAAGTCTTCTCCTTGGTTGGTAAAACCTAATCGCCATGAATTAGAAAGTTGGGTGGGCCGCAAACTGCCTGATTTAAAAGATGTGATTGCTGCGGCTCATGAACTAAGAGATAAAGGCATTTCTCACGTTGTAATATCATTGGGAGAAGAAGGGGCATTATGGGTTAATGCTTCGGGCTCTTGGTTAGCTAAGCCGCCTCATTGTGAGGTCATCAGCACAGTAGGGGCAGGCGATTCGATGGTTGCTGGCCTTGCTTATGGGCTGCTCAATGGTGAATCAAGCGAGCACACATTGCGGATGGCAACTGCAATTTCAGCGTTATCAGTTTCACAAGCGGATGTCGGTTTAAAGAACCGCAGTAAGTTAGCTGACATGATGGCTAAGATTGAAATGAAGTCGTTGTAATTTTTGAATATTTGAAAAGAAACCCTGCGTTATTCACGTGGGGTTTTTTGTTAGTGTTTAGACGTTGATTGTTGTGGTTGCGGCAGATTTTCGAATAAAACAACCCCTGAGATATCGATTTTATCTTCGAGTAAGCGTAAATCGCAATGAGTTTGTAGCCGTAGCCAAAACTCGGGGTTACTGCCTAAAGCCGCTGAAATACGGATCGCGAGAGCAGGGGGGAATGCAGTTTTTCTTGAAAGAAAGCGGGAAACAGCCGCGAATGTGACACCAATATTTCTGGCAAATTGCCGAACTCCAACGCCTAAGTCATCTAAGATGTTTGCAACCATAATACCGGGATGGGTAACAATAACCTGTTTCATTAGTGGCAGTCCTCTAGACTTAAAATGTAAGTATCGCCATTAATGAACTCAAATGTAATACGCCAATTTGCACGAACAGTAATTGACCAAATATTGACTCGGTCGCCTTTTAATTGATGAAGGTTAAATGTGAAAATATTTAAATCATCAATAAAGTTTGCGGAATCAATAGCCCGAAGCCTATCATTTATACGTAAAGAATCTTTAGGGGAAATACCTGAAAGTGTCCATTTTTCAAATGGTTGCTTTAGTCCTTTGTGTTTAAATGATTTAATCATATCACCTTCCGTTACGTGACTTGTAACACCTTATTAGGGTGTTACAAGCTGTGCAACATAAAGGTGAGCTAGGCAAATAGAAATGAGCCCTAAATTTTAATAGGACTCTATCAATGTTAGCTATTTTGCTGCGATTTCAACCATGCAATTTCTTGTGGCCAGATGTCTGGGTTGATCGTTTCTAAAATCAGCGGGATCCCATCAAAACGGCTGTCTTGCATAATATACGTGAATGGCACAAAACCAATATTACCTTCACCTAAGCTGTGGTGGCGGTCAACGCGGCTGGCAAATTCGCTTTTAGCATCGTTCAGATGCATTCCTTTTAAAAATTCAAACCCCACAATCTCTGAAAACTGCGTAAATGTTTTATCGCAATCTTCAATCGTGCGTAAATCATAACCTGCGGCAAAGGCATGGCAGGTATCAATACACACACCCACACGGCTTTTATCCTTTACGCCTTCGATAATTTTTGCGAGGTGTGTAAAATCAAAGCCTAAGTTAGTCCCTTGTCCTGCGGTATTTTCAATGACTGCGGTGACACCTTCGGTTTCGGCTAACGCAATATTAATTGACTCAGCAATACGTGCTAAGCAATCATCCACCTCAATTTGTTTTAAATGGCTGCCCGGATGGAAATTCAATAAATCAATGCCAAGTTGTTCACAACGCTGCATTTCATCAATAAAGGCAACTCGTGATTTTTCTAAAGCTTCAAATTCAGGATGGCCGAGATTAATTAAATAACTGTCGTGGGGCAGAATTTGGTGTTTACCATAGCCGTATTTTGCACAGTTTGCTTTAAACTTTTGGATAACCTCTTCACTCAATGGTGCCGCTTTCCATTGACGTTGGTTTTTAGTGAATAATGCGAATGCCGTTGCATTAATCTCATGGGCGCGAATAACGGCTTGATCAACGCCGCCAGAGGCGCTGACGTGTGCTCCAACATATTTCATTTTTGACTCCTTTTTATGGAAGTATGCCATTAATATGCGCACAAATGAAATCAACAAAAAAGCCGCTTAATAAAGCGGCTAAAGTCGGAGGTACATATTAAAAGATATTTTGTATCAGCAGATTAATTAATAAACCACCAATGATTAACCAAGCAAATAAAATCAGTGCCATTAATAATGGTTTAATACCTGCTTGTCGAATTGCGCTTACATGGGTGGTTAAACCTAATGCCACCATGGCCATAGCAAGTAAAATCGTATCTAACGCAATGATTTGTTGGACTAATGCTTGTGGTAGTAAATGTAATGAGTTAAACCCTGCCACTAAGATAAAGAACACGGCGAACCAAGGGATAGTAATTTTGCTTTTTTCTGTTGAATTGCCACTTTTGGCCGCCGCTTTACGGCTTAAAAATGCAGATAAAATAATTAAGAATGGTGCAAGCATCATAACTCTAATCATTTTTGCGATAACTGACGCATTTTCTGCATCAGTCCCAATAGTATGACCAGCGGCAACCACTTGCGCGACTTCATGCACTGTTGAGCCAATATAAATGCCGAATGTTTCTTGGGTCGCTGGGAACCAGCCAAAGTGCGCATTTAATTGGTAAATCCAAGGGTAAACAAAGATACAAATTGTGCCGAAAATGACGACAGTAGAAACCGCAACAGCGACTTTGCTAGCTGACGCTTTCACAACAGGCTCTGTTGCCATAACCGCAGCTGCACCGCAAATACTACTGCCTGCGCCGATCAAAATGGTTGTTTCATCATCTAAACCAAAAACTTTCTTTCCTAGCCAGTAGGCTAATAAGAAGGTTGATGTTAGGGTCAATGCATCAATAATAACGCCAGTGGCACCGACATCAGTAATTTGTTGGAATGTTAAACGGAAGCCATAAAGGATGATCCCTGCACGTAAAAAATAGTGTTTGGCGAATTTGACACCAGTATCACAAGATTTACTTGCTGTTGGGTAAAAGGTGTTACCTACAACAATCCCCAATAAAATGGCGAGTGTTAACGCACCTAGACCTATATCCATAAACCATGATTGTTCACCAAGGTAGATGGCGATAGCCGTTAAAATACCTGCTAACAAGAGCCCTGGTAATAATTTCAAAATAGGGTGAAAGCTATTTTGATTTAGGGTGTGAATGTCGCTTTTATCCATGATAATGCTCTTTATTGCTGCTTATATGATTTGGTAATAAGCATATAATAAAAAATATAATAATTTAAATTGATTGTTTATATATAATCTATCAAAAAAAGTGATTATAAGTTTCTTCTGGAATATTGCTAATAAATCATTAATATTAACAATATTATTACAACGACTAAAAACACGTTGGGGCGACCTTTATGCGAATAACACTTAGGCAACTTGAGGTTTTTACAGAAGTATTGAAAAGTGGCTCCACGACGCAGGCATCTCAATTATTAGCGCTGTCCCAATCAGCGGTCAGCGCGTCGCTAACGGATTTAGAAGGTCAACTTGGCGTTCAGCTTTTTGACCGTGTGGGTAAACGACTTGTTACAAACGAGCATGGAAGACTTCTTTATCCCAAAGCATTAGCTTTATTAGAGCAAGGGGCAGAAGTTGAGCAATTATTCAAAAAAGAGATGGGCGCAGTGCGTCTGGCGGCGAGTACCACAATTGGTAATTACATGTTGCCAGAGATCTTAGCGGGTTACCGCCATGACCATCCTGATATCCCTCTAGAGCTTTTTATTAGTAATACTGAAGAAGTTATTAAAGCGGTGATGGAATTTCGGGTGGATGTGGGACTTATCGAAGGGGTTTGTCATAGCCCTGAATTGATTTCGAAACCTTGGTTGAAAGATGAGCTGGTTGTTTTTGCTTCACCACAAAACCCATTAGCAAACAAAAAGGTGTCATTAAAAGAACTTAAAGACGCACCATGGATTTTACGTGAGCGCGGTTCAGGAACGCGAGACGTGCTTGACCAACTGCTATTTGCACATCTACCAGGTTTCCATATCTTAATGGAACTGGGCAATTCAGAAGCAATTAAACATGCAGTGCGTTTTGGGATGGGCATTAGCTGTTTATCAAGAAGGGTGATAGCCGAGCAACTAGAAAATGGTACTCTAGTTGAGCTTGAGGTAGACGAACTTCAATTAGAAAGAACGTTGTATTTGATTTATCACCGTCAAAAGCATCTTTCGAGTGCGATTACTAATCTTCTAGCCTACTGTAATTAAAAATCCTCGTTATCTTTTAACTTGCCGCGTTGTTGGCTGCAATCGACTATCCAAGTCACATACTGATGTATGCTCCTTGGGTAGTTTCATATGCCGCCTAGCAGCAAGCCAAAACATTTAGAGGATTAGAGACGGTATTTCTTTATTAAAAGCCACGGTTTAATTTTTTGGCAATAACGCGTTTTACTTATAATTCTGCGTGAATTATGAAGGTATCTTATAACAGTGAAGAGTTACTTAGTTCTCACAGCCTATTTTGCTAGAATTCACTCGATATTGGCTGAATAATAAAATACAGGGAACAAATGTCAGAACAACATACCAATACTATCACGCAAGACCGACCACAAAAGTTGCGCCGTGAATTAAAAGCGCGTCACCTTGCGATGATTGCTATCGGTGGCTCTATCGGTACCGGTTTATTTGTGGCATCGGGTGCAACCGTTGCACAAGCAGGCCCCGGAGGGGCACTACTCTCTTATGCCATCATCGGCTTAATGGTCTATTTCTTAATGACGAGCTTGGGCGAATTGGCTGCCTATATGCCAGTTTCAGGCTCATTTGCTACTTATGGCGCAAAATATGTTGATGAAGGTTTTGGTTTCGCATTAGGTTGGAACTACTGGTACAACTGGGCGGTAACCATCGCAGTTGACCTCGTTGCCGCACAATTGGTGATGACCTATTGGTTCCCTGATACGCCTGGTTGGATTTGGAGTGCTATATTCCTTGCTATCATTTTCTTATTGAACTTTATTTCTGTTAAAGGTTTTGGTGAAGCAGAATATTGGTTCTCGCTGATCAAAGTCACCACCGTAATTATTTTTATCGTTGTGGGCGTATTAATGATTTTTGGCATCATGAATGGGGCCGAAAACGCAGGTTGGCATAACTGGGAAATTGGTGATGCGCCATTTGCTGGTGGTTTTTCTGCCATGATCGGCGTGGCAATGATTGTCGGGTTTTCCTTCCAAGGTACTGAGTTAATTGGTATTGCAGCGGGTGAGTCAAAAGACCCTGCTAAAAATATTCCTAAAGCGGTACGTAAAGTATTCTGGCGTATCCTGTTGTTCTATATTTTTGCCATCTTAATTATTAGCTTGATCATTCCTTATACTGATCCTAACTTGCTACGCAATGATGTTAAAGACATTAGCGTGAGTCCATTTACTTTAGTATTTGAAAATGCAGGGTTATTATCAGCAGCGGCAGTCATGAATGCGGTTATCTTAACCGCGGTATTGTCTGCGGGTAACTCAGGTATGTATGCATCAACCCGTATGCTGTATACCTTAGCGCGTGAAGGCAAAGCGCCGCGCATTTTTGCTCGGTTATCAAAAGGTGGCGTACCACGTTATGCATTATTAGCTACGACGGTTGTTGCGGGGCTGTGCTTCTTAAGTTCCATGTTTGGTAACCAAACGGTCTATCTCTGGTTATTGAATACCTCAGGGATGACAGGCTTTATTGCATGGTTAGGGATTGCTATCAGCCATTACCGCTTCCGTAGAGGGTATATTGCACAAGGTAAAGACTTAAATGACTTACCATATCGTTCTGGTTTCTTCCCAATTGGGCCAATTTTTGCCTTTATTTTGTGTTTAACAATAACACTGGGCCAGAACTACCAAGCCTTCTTAGAAGATAATATTGATTGGATTGGTGTTACAGCGACGTATATTGGTCTCCCACTCTTTTTAGCCATTTGGTTTGGTTATAAAATTGCCAAGAAAACAACCTTTATTCGCTATAAAGATATGAGTTTTCCAAGCTACCGCGAGAATTTAAATAAATAATCGGTCATTATTTATGAGTTGAATAACAGCATCCTTTATAGGGTGCTGTTTTTTTGTATATAGCGCAATAAACCCACGATTTGCGGGTTAGTTCTTTTAAATGTTTTGCTTTTCGAGGCAGCTCACACAATTCCATTCGCTATACCCATTATTAAATCAATAATCGTATTGATAAGTATTCTTATTTGCTTTATTGTTACCGCATTAAAATGTAAGTCAATGAGTTTAATTGTGGAGCTTAATACTATGTCGTCGGTAGCCAAGAAGTCAGTAGCTAGGTCGGTAGTAAAGGGAATAGGTTTAGCGTTATTAGCCAGTGCCAGTTTGAGCGCGTGGTCAGCAACAGTGACTGACATGGCGGGAAGAACCGTTGAAGTACCCGATAATGTTAACCGTATTTTACTTGGTGAAGGCCGCCTATTTAGTGCGGTTGCTCTACTTGAAGGCGACAAGCCGATTGAACGTATCGTAGGGTGGCAAGGGGATTTGCGTAAATTAGACCCACAAACTTATGCGGCTTATAAAGCCAAGTTCCCTGCGATTGACAATATCCCATTGATAGGTAATACCAGCGCAGACAGCGTCAGCTCTGAAAAAGTATTAACCTTAAACCCAGATATCGCTATTTTTGGTTTATCAGGCCACGGACCAGGTAAAAACAGCGAATTAGTCAATCAATTGGAAAAGGCAGGGGTGCCTGTTGTTTTTGTCGATTTCAGAGACAACCCATTAGAAAATACCCTACCAAGTATGCGTTTATTAGGTAAAGCACTAAACCGTGAGCAAGTGGCAAATAAATATGTAGATTTTTATGAAAGAAACCAAAAAATTGTCACGGATATCACATCAAAAATCCCAGAAGACAAAAAGCCAAGTGTCTTTATTGAGTTACGTGCAGGCGCCTTTGAAGATTGTTGTGGCACCGCAGGTGACGGTAATATGGGTAACTTTATTGACTTAGCAGGTGGTAAAAATATCGCGAAAGGTGTTTTACCTGGCGCATTAGGCACTATGAATTTAGAGAAAATCATTGCTGCAGACCCGAATATTTATATTGCAAGTGGCGCAAAAGCACCAGGCAGTAAAGATGCGGGCGTACAATTAGGCGCACAAAGTACATTGCAAGATGCTAAAGAAAGTCTGAAAAAGATCACAGATCGTAAAGGCATTCGTTCATTATCCGCCATTAAAGATAAGCAAGATTATGCTATCTGGCACAATTATTATAATTCACCCTATAACGTCATTGCGACACAAGTTTTCGCCAAGTGGTTCTATCCTGAGCAGTTTTCAGGCCTTGATCCACAAAAAACACTGGAAGAATTGCACAGAGAGTTTCTTGCTGTAGAGCCAACTGGTGTATATTGGGTTAGCGAAAAGTAATGAGAGTAGGTAAGAATTAATGAGTATTACAAGCGAGCCAATAGCTGCGGTGGAACAAGCCGCTAAACAGGCTGATGATGGTGTGAAACAACATTATCAAAATATGTTGCGCCGTCGTTTTACATGGATAGTGGTAATTATTGCGGCAATTTTATTGTCGCTGGTTATTGATTTTACGTTAGGACCATCAGGCCTATCCTTAGAGCGATTATGGCAAACCTTGATGACGCCAGAAGCCGTAGATGCAGGGACCCGTGTGATTGTATGGGATATCCGTTTACCTTACGCCTTGATGGCGGTGGTCATCGGTATGTCTCTGGGGTTAGCGGGTGCAGAAATGCAGACCATATTGAATAACCCATTAGCGAGCCCATTTACACTTGGGGTTTCTAATGCGGCGGCGTTTGGTGCTGCACTCGCCATTGTGTCGGGGATTGCGATCCCAGGCGTTCCTGACCAATGGGTGATTTCAGCGAACGCATTTATTTTTGCTTTATTAGCGGCATTAATGTTGGATGCCGTTACTCGCTGGACGCGCGTTGCAACATCAGGCGTTGTTTTATTTGGTATCGCGTTAGTATTTACCTTTAATGCATTGGTTTCGATGATGCAATTCATCGCCACAGAAGACACATTACAAGGCCTTGTGTTCTGGACGATGGGAAGTTTATCAAAAGCAACATGGGTGAAGTTAGGTGTAATGGCGCTGGTTTTTGCACTGATTTTCCCGATTGCTATGATGAGCTCTTGGAAATTAACAGCATTAAGGCTGGGTGAAGACAGAGCGATTAGTTTTGGTATTGATGTCCGTCGCTTAAGACTGACTACCTTATTACGGATCAGTATCTTATCTGCGTTAGCTGTGGCATTTGTTGGGCCGATAGCGTTTATTGGTTTAGTTGCGCCGCACATTGCACGTTTGATTTTTGGTGAAGATCACCGCTTTTATTTACCTGCAAGTGCATTAATTGGTGCGTTGATATTATCGATGGCTTCAATTGCCTCGAAGAACATTATCCCTGGTGTAATTATTCCTGTGGGTATTGTCACCTCATTAGTAGGGGTACCGTTCTTCTTAAGTATTATTTTACGTCATCGAGGTAACGTATCATGAGTGGCCTGATTATTAACCAATTTAATGCGGGCTACCCAAAACGCGCAGTGATTGAGAACCTGACGACGGATGTGTTGCCAAGGGGCAAAATCACCGTATTGCTTGGCCCAAATGGTAGCGGTAAATCCACCTTATTACGTTCATTGGCAGGGTTAAACAAAGCCACGGGGCAATTACTGTTGGATGGCTTAGATCTTACGCAGCAAAATTTTGCCCAGCGTGCACAAAATGTGGTGTATTTACCCCAAACATTACCCGCAGGTGTGCACCTATATGTTTTAGAGTCGGTGATTGTTGCCCAGCGCGCTTCTGGCGGTTTAAGCAATGAAAACCATAAAGACGAAGTGATGCACTTATTGCGCCAATTAGGTATTGAACATCTGGCATTAAGTTATTTAGACCAGCTTTCAGGTGGGCAAAAACAATTAGTGGGTTTGGCTCAATCGTTAATTCGCCAACCTAACTTATTATTATTGGATGAGCCACTGAGTGCACTGGATTTAAATTATCAATATCATGTCATGGATTTAGTGGCGAAAGAAACTAAACGCCGAAATATTATTACTGTCGTGGTCGTTCACGATATTAATATTGCATTGAAACACGCAGAACATGTATTGATGTTAAAACAAGGCAAATTAATTGCACAAGGTGAACCTGCCGAGGTGATTACGCCAGAAAGTCTTGCTGAGGTCTATGGTGTAAGAGGGCGCATAGAACGCTGCTCTCAAGGTGTACCGCAAGTGTTGATTGATGGGCTGGTGGATAAACTCGCCAGTTAATTTGTGATTAATAATAAATATGCTTGTTATTTTGCAAGCATATTTAATAATCCACAGGAGCAGAAATAAAAAAGATTATTAAATATTTACTCACAGAAATTAATTAATAAAGATTAATTACCCACAGGAAATTTAATTGTATTAGGATATGGTTTTTACCATAAATTTCCTATGGGTATTTATTATCCAAATAATAAAAATAATCATAATTATTAGGTTCAAAGAAACCAATGTTGAGCATATCAATTCATATATAAAACAGAATATTTCTTGGAGAGTTGGGAATGGTTGTTTTTAATAAAAGAAAAGTGGCGATTTGTATTATTGCTGCTATCGCTGCATCCCCTGCATTTGCTGATGATAGTAAAGATAAAATCTATGTGACAACAGCATCAGGTTACCAACAGCAAATTGAAGATGCACCAGCATCAATTTCTGTTGTGACGCGCGAACAACTTGAAACGAAAGCTTACCGTGATGTGACTGATGCATTAAAAGATGTTCCTGGTGTTTTAGTTACCGGGGGGGGTAGTAGCTCTGATATTAGCATTCGTGGTATGGATGCTAAGTACACCATGATTTTAATCGATGGTAAACGTGTTGATACACGCAGTACTCGACCAAACAGTGATAATTCTGGCGTAGAGCAAGGTTGGTTACCACCATTACCTGCGATCGAACGTATTGAAGTGGTGCGTGGTCCAATGTCATCGCTGTATGGTTCGGATGCGATTGGTGGTGTTATCAATATTATTACTCGTCGAGTTCAACAAGAGTGGACGACCAGTTTACGTGCAGATACAACATTAACGGAACGTAAAAACTCAGGAAATACAGGTCAAGGCAGCTTCTATACATCTGGGCCATTAATTGATGGTTTACTTGGTGTAAAACTGAATGGGCAATATTCTCACCGTGGTGAAGATAAAAATGAAAATGGGTTCAACCGCCAGATTATGACGAGTGGTGGTGGGACACTATCGCTGACACCAGATGATAAAAACACCTTTGATTTAGATTTTAAAAAAGACAATCAGCACCGTGATTCTCGATTTGGATATTCAAGACCAAGTACCTCAAAAGAGGCGAGTATCGAGAAATTTGAGAATACTCACACAGCTTTGACCCATTATGGTGTTTATGAAGGTGTTTCTACTGATACCTATATTCAACATGATGAATCAAAAAATATCGGCCGTAAAATGAAGGCACAAGATACAACTATTCGTAATCAAAGTGTATTTTTGCTAGGTGATCATAGTCTGAGTTTGGGTGGTCAGTATCGTAAAGAAAAATTAGAAGGTAGCGATAATAAGCTAGCTGCAACTCATGGTGCATCCAATGAGCGTGATAGATACAGTTGGGCTTTATTTGCTGAAGATGAGTGGTTAATGACCAGTGACTTTGCGCTAACGGGCGGTCTTCGTATGGATAAAGACGAAAACTACGGTACGCATTGGACGCCACGTGTTTATGGTGTATGGCATGCTGATGAGCAATGGACAATTAAAGGTGGGGTTTCTACAGGTTACAAGGCCCCAGATTTACGTCAATCGTCAGCAAACTGGGGGCAAGCAACAGGTGGTAACGCAGGGAATGCCGTTATCTATGGCAATCCAGATCTGAAGCCAGAAAAAAGTATTACTGAAGAAATTGGTGTAATTTGGAATAATCAAGACAACATTACAGCAGGAATTACGATTTATAATACCGACTTTAAAGATAAAATCACTGAAGTTAGGCGTTGTGAAAAAAATAATCCGAATTTAAGGGAATGTACTGTTGAGCTTGATGGTCCTGGCGATAATGGTAAAGATCCATACAGATTTATTAGTGATAGAAAGAATGTTGATAAAGCAAGAATGCGTGGTGTTGAGCTAACGTTTAATTGGGGAATTTTGGATAACTTAGAATTTTCCGCGAACTATACTTACACGGATACTGAACAGCGCAGCGGTGTAAATAAAGGTAAGCCGTTAAACAAGCAGCCAAAACATATGGCGAATACCACATTAACTTGGGAAACAACTGAAGATTTACAAACGTGGACACGTATGAATTTCCGCGGCAAAACATCAGACTATCAAGGCCGTGGCGAGAAAATGAATAATGGTACGCCATCTTATGCTTTATTTGATTTAGGTGCTAGTTACCAGTTAAGTAAAAACGCCAATTTAGTTGGTGGTGTATACAACGTATTAGACCGCCGTGTTGATTCAGAGAATTATGGTGCCGAATTAGATGGCCGCCGTTATAATATCGGTATCAACTACAACTTCTAATCGAAAATATTATCTCGATTAATTCAAACCCTTTGGTTTGCGCCAAAGGGTTTTCTGTATCTCACCAAATCCAGCTGTGAAAATAAATAAAAAGTGTTTTTTAGAGTGAGAAAATAATGGGAAAAACGCAGTTATTAGTTACCTCGCCAAAATAGGATAAAACATCAAAATTTCTCATCGGAAATAGGGCTATTTGTTAACAATTTAACTTGCTATTTGGGGTTATGGCGTGCAAAATGCGCGAACTAAAAAATAACTGATGCTCAATAAACTTAAGCATCGGTTTTTTTGTTTTTAGGAACGTTCATTCTAGCGGGGCCGGACATAGAGCCGGAGAGATAATTTTAATATTTACGTGTAGCAAACATTTTACGCTACCGATTTGAGGAATGCTTTTATGGCTTACTTTTTCGCTATCGCAGCAGGGCCAAGCGGCCGTCGTTGCCGCATCGATGACTACGGAGCTCTGCGCAGCTTCGCACACACTCTTCTAGCCTCTTCTACGTTTTTTTCTGCCTATAGGCAGATGCAAAGTCTTCCCAGTAACTGTCGATTAAGCCGAAGTAGCTTGCAATCGAAAGTTATGGGAGGGCTTAGACATGCCAAATAATTCAATACCTTTATCCATCGGTCCAAACCAAACTGGCGCCAATAACCGTGTGCAACTTGCGAAAACCTTAACCTTGGTGCAAGTCGTGATGATCGGTCTGGCATACATCCAGCCAATGACTATCTTTGATACATTCGGCATGGTATCGGACAAAACAGGTGGACACGTCCCGACTTCATACATTATTGCACTGGTTGCGATACTGTTTACTGCTCTGAGCTACGGCAAGCTGGTGAAACGCTTCCCATCTGCTGGCTCGGCGTATACCTATGCTCAAAAATCAATGAGCCCACACATTGGTTTCCTTGTGGGTTGGACATCATTGCTGTCCTATATTTTTATGCCAATGATCAACATTTTATTGGCTAAAATTTATTTACAAGACATTTTCCCTAACGTGGAACCCGCGATATTTGTTGTCGGCCTTGTCATTGTTATGACCGCAGCAAACTTACGTGGTATCAACGTGATTGCTAATTTAAGTACGGTTATTGCGATTATTCAAATCGGTGTGATGGCAGTATTTACAGGGCTGGTGATCCACGGTGTTTCTAACGGTGAAGGTTCGGGCGAAATTTGGACATTCAACCCATTTGCCAATGAAAAGACAGAAATGATCCCATTGATTGCTGGGGCAACCATACTCTGCTTCTCATTCTTAGGCTTCGATGGTTTAAGTTCACTATCGGAAGAAACGCCAAACGCAGGTAAAGTGATCCCTCGCGCCATTTTCTTAACGGCATTAATTGGTGGAATTATCTTTATCACGGTTTCATTCTTCTTACAGCAATACTTCCCAGACGTATCACGCTTTAAGAATATCAATGAGACGCAGCCTGACATTATGCGCTTTGTTGCTGGGGCATTCTTCCAATCAATTATTCTGGTTTTCTCATGCGTAACAGTATTGGCTTCTGGTATGGCGGCTCACGCAGGAAGTGCGCGTTTAATGTACGTAATGGGTCGTGATGGTGTATTCCCAGAGAAAGTATTTGGTTATGTCAGCCCGAAATGGCGTACACCAGCGTACAACGTATTAATGGTCGGTGTTTTAGCATTAGGTGCAATCTGGTTTGAAATGGATTTTGCGACCGCGTTAATTAACTTCGGTGCATTAATCGCGTTTACCTTTGTAAATATTTCGGTGATCAGCCAGTTCTTTATTCGCGAACGCCGTATGACAGGTATCAAAAACATTGTTAACTATTTGATTTTACCTATTATCGGTACACTAACAGTATGCGTTTTATGGTTAAATATTGAAGAAGATTCAATGGTTTACGGCTTGATTTGGACGGCTGTTGGCTTAATCTATATGGCAGTATTGACGCGTATGTTTAAGCGGCCTATGCCGCAAATGAGCGACATCTAAATATATTCTTCATATTTCACGCTGTAGCGGTGTTGCGTTCTCAAAACGACATGGGTCACATACTT